>JAFUBF010000291.1 GCA_017460325.1 Clostridia bacterium
CCATCTCAAGTGGCATATGTAAGGAGATTGCTGTGGATAAAGCCGTGTCAAGAACACTATTTTTGACGCACTTATTTACACATAAAGCCCTTATTTCATAGGTAGTCAGGGCTAAATAATTCGGTGCGAAAGTTGAGATATAATTTATCTTTATTCTGCCTGCCAACGTATATCATGGTCAAGGATAAAGCAGTTTACACATTCTTTCCCGTATCGCCAGAATTTGTATCAAAGTCTCTCTTAATCCGCCCAAAGGTAAAGGTCATTGGGAGACTCGACCTTCAAATGTCATTACGATCCATGAGAGCTTCTTCAGTTTAGGATCACTATGAGGGTTGTTCCGCTTATTGTCGTGTGAATCCTTACTATTCTGGCTCAGTCGGATTCAGTTTGACCGGATGTTCTCAAAAACAGTCTCCCCATACTCGCGACGGGTATACTGGGCCGGCGTCAGTTCATCCTCTCACCCTTTACGTACTTCCTTCCTTTTCATATCCGGCCAACGAAACCCTTGCGAGATCCCTATGAGCATGCGAACTTCGTATTTTCCTTCTTCATATTTCCCAAGCATTTTCACTTAGGACGATATGCTGCATTCTACCATAAAGCATAGCCCTCGTCTACCTTTGTGGTTCTAACGTGCACACGGCTCACGCATGAATATTACGAATAACCTTTTCGAGATAGTCGCCATCGTAAGCACAATACCGGCGGCGACGGGCAATCGACATTTTGTCGCCCATCGACTTTACTGTATGGTTCAATCAGCCGGATCCACATCATCCATCATATTCACCACGGCGCTTCTTTTCTGCAAGACTTTTACCGCTTCGTCGCCCGCACGCCAGTAGAATACGTAACAGAAGCTGTTTCTTTCTGACTCATTCAGCGTACGGACCATCTGCCCGTCATTTTCGCCGAGAAGCCTGCCTGCAAAATGCTGAAAGGTTTCCCCGCTCCCCCGGTATCCTTCTTTCCTCTCCTGAATCAAAACCCTGATTGCATCTGCGCACAGCCTGGTTACATGAGACATTGGCCGGTCACGAAGGAAAAGCGACCAGACAGTCCGGCCGCTTTTATCTGTGAATTCCCGGATCGGGGGAAAACGCCCGGGTAAAGCCTCTTCAGATCAGGTTCCCGTCCTTCTTTGAATTGAGGGGCCGGTTTCAGTCCTGCCCGGCAGCAGATCCTTCGCCCCCGAACAGGGCCGGAAGTGCCCCCACCAGGAGAACCAGTACAATCATGATCAGGGCATAGGCGTAAATGTCCTGATACTCATTGAAGTAACTGCTGCTGTATACCGCCTTGCCGAGGGAATTCTTTGTCTGAACCAGGTACTCGGTCGTCACGACCAGCTTGAGCCCCATACCGACCGCGTTGGCATATGCCTGACGCAGATAACCGGCAATCAGCGGAAGATGAACATGGGTCAGAACCTGCAGATTAAACCCGCTGTTCAGGCGGTAGACATCAATCAGCTCCGGCTCAATGCTGCGGCAGCCCTCGCTGACCGCCTCACTGATAATGGGAATGACGAAAAGAGAGGAGGCAATCAGGGGAACGCGGTCATACCGGGTCAGAACCATCACGATGACCACCATAATAATCATGGGAATCGACCGAAGCAGAATCATGGCCGGTTTCAGAAGGGTACGTACCGCATCGCTGAGTCCCTCGGCCAGCCCCACTGCAATTCCGATCAGGCCCGATACAACCATGACCTCCAGCAGGTGACGCAGGGTCACCCCTATTTTCAGGTACGTCTGCCCTTCTCCCAGTAAACGAAAGAATGCCCGGAGAATCTCGATGACATCCGGAAAAACCAGACGGTCATTTCTCATCCACCCGGCTGCCTGAATCAGGCAGCCGAGCAGAATGATTCCCGAGCAGAACAGGATTGTTTCTCTGATGGCCTTATTTCGCTTCATAATAGAAATCATCGGCAGGCAGCTCACCGCCAAACTGGCGAAGATCCACTTTGGCTGTTGTCTCAACCTGTTCTCTGGCCTCAGGGGCGCTCAGATAACGAATGGCGCAGTTGGGAATGGCCTTGGCCGCTACTTTGGCATTGGGCAGGATTTCAAGTGCTGCCGCCGCCTCAGCAACCGCAGGTACATCCGTGGTGCACTTTCCGCAGGATTCCTCCACCAGTTTCAGGTAGGCACTGACCTTCTCCGGCTGTGCTTCAAGGGTTACCGCCCGGATGAACAGGGCCGCCTGCGTATATCCGTCGTATCCGGATGCTGCCTTGTACAGGTCATTTACCGGATAACCGGTGATCTTGTCATTTTTCATGGACGCAGCCGTCAGGGCAGGCTCCGCGGTCATGACAATGGCCTTGTCATCGGAGAGCAGCAGCTGCTGGGTATTGGCAGCACCTGCCAGGTAAGCAACGCTGGCCGGTTTGATTCCATTCTGCTCAAGCGCATACAGCGCAATGGAGGCATTGATGGTATCCTCACCGAACAGGGTAATCTCGGCGCCGTTGATATCCTCAGGCTTGAACCCTTCTTTCTGGGAGGCAAAATACAGATTTCCCCAGGAAACCACTGCACCCAGTTTGTACGTCGACTTTCCGGCCTTGTACAGCTTTGCGCCGGCATTCAGGGGTGCGATGATAAAGTCCGCCGTGGCATTGGCAAACTCTGCCGTAATCGTGTCCGCAGCCACAAAGGTATACTGTTCCGGGTTCGCCTGAGCCAGAGTGGCCAGAGCCAGTGCGGGTGCCCCGCTGGGCGCCGCGATTTTCAGGTCTGATACATCCGTATCCGCAGCAGCCGTCATCGCCAGCATAAGGGTGAAAAGTACGGCCATAAACACAAGGAGTGATTATTTCATAAGTATACACCTTTCTTTACGATTTATTCTTCGCAGTGGGATCACTGAAAAGTCAACATGAACGGGCATTGCCCGGATAGCGGGATCTGTCCCATGAACTGAGCCGGTTCAGCTCTGACGCAGGAAGGTATCAATGGCACGAATGATCTCCGGCGTCGAGTATTCCAGGCCTTCCGGTCCGTATAAGACGGTAAGGGCAAAATTGTCCGCCAGCGTCTCCTCCGGATCAATCACGTATGCCGTGTTCCGTCCGAAAACATCCCAGAAGTTGGACGCCTCATTCGAATCATACATGAAGGAGAGATCGTCAATCGGGACAAGTCCGGTCATCATATCCGTAAAAAACGAATCCCCTGGCTTTTTAAACGGCTGTCTCGTGGTGAAAACGACGGCACAGTCCATCATCTTTCCGCCGATACTGAAAGACGCATAGGAATTATGATGCTCCACATCCGGATTGCTGATCATGGCATTACGCACTTTCGGGCCGAAGTCAAAGTCCTTTTCCACAACCGTAAACCCGAGGATCCGGTACATGGCTTCTCTGAAATCCGGGTCATTTCTGGTCAGGCAGTGAAAGACCTCATGTGCAGCAACGTACAGCATGTTCGCATGATCCTGCTCAAAGAAGGCTTCCCCCAGGTAAATCTGTGTCCCATGGGTATACCCCATTGCATCGCACTCTTCATGCATGGTTGTCTGGGCAAAAACAATGTTGTCCATAACCGGCAGCGTGTAACCGCGCAACCGGCAGTTCTGTTCGATTTCCGCCATGATGCCCGTCAGGATATCTTTCTCCTCCGGCGTAAAATCTCTTGTCTGTTTTGCCGCATGCGCCTCCAGTTCGGCAAGTGTGGCACCCTTTTTCTGCATCCGATAATCCAGGTCCATCTGGTTCAGATTGTCATAATAGTCCCGATTGGATAGAAGCAGCTCAGCCGCCTCCTTCGCATCTGCAAACCGGAACCCCAGTCTGTCCTCCCCTTCACTGAGACCCACTGCCAGGATCATCGCAAAGAGAATCAGCGACAGACACAGGCCTGTCCATTTGGGTTTCATTTTCTCTCCCTTTCCGGGTTTCACCGTCTTTCCTCTGTCACTGTCTGACAGATTTCCGCAGCTAAACCCCTGTAAAGTCCGAAACTCCTGTTCCACATACCGATCCATCCGAACGCGTCTGGGTTTCGCCGGAATCAGAAGTTATTTTCAGGTTTACATCCGAAACGAGATTATATCACATCTCCCGGAAAGAAGTCGATCTTTTTGTTTTCCGCGCGAATGGAATCGATTCGGATTACATGCCTGAAGGTTCCTCCGGACCGATCTTTTCTTTATTCTTCGACCCTTTGGGGCGTCCTCTCCCTCTCTTTTCTGCCGGCTTCAGGAGTCCCTGCTCCATCAGCTTTTCCTGCTCCGCCAGCCGCTCCAGTGTTTTTCGGTTCAGGGAACCTGCGGGGCGTCCACGTTTTTTAGGCTGCGGTTTCTCTTCGATTTCTGTCCCTGTATCCTGCGTTTCTTCTGCATCTGTGTTTGCAACATTCAGCTTTGAAGGACCGGAACCTGCGGTTGCTTCCACCTGCTGTTTGGGCTGATTCCGGCGCTTTGCTTCCTCCGCTCTCAGCAGCTTCTCCTCCGAGAGAGGACTGGTAAATACCAGTGCTCCTGAACACGTCTCCTTCGCCTTCATCTGCAGAAGCGGTGAGCCGTTTTCAGGAATGACAATGTTCAGAGGAAAATCCAGACCAAATGCTTTCAGGAATTGGCCTGCACGTTCGTGTGGTGAATCAATGCATATCGATTTTTTCCACTGAGTCCCTTTCCCCTTCGGGCGGTACATTCCGCAGATCAGTTCAAGTTCATTCAGTAGTACATCCGGACTTACTTCACACAACTCTTTCAGCGGTTCCTGAACCCATACAGGTTTTTGTGTGCCCTGCTCCGCTTGAATGGAAATCGTGTTTTCCTCTCCGACCAGCCCATCATGAAAGTCCTCCGGCACAGCACAGTACGGTGCATACATCATGTTCAGTCGGTTTCTGATTAAAACGCGCAGAAACATTGCGATAAAAGCGATCAGCACATGCCCGGAGTCTGTCACAGGCATCCCTTTGGGACAGTCCTTTGCATGATGGAAAGACTGATCCACTTCCTGCCTGAGGTAGTATTCGGTCAGGGCATCTCTTTCGTCCAGATCCCGGGTGTGAAGGATGGCAAAGACACGAGGCTCCGCCTGCTCCTCATCCCTGTGATTGCCCATCTGAGGCTGTGTGTGATTCTCCCCCCGCACCTGTGCTGATCTCGCCTGGCAGGCTTCCTCATCCAGACAGAGATAAATCACCCCTTCTACAGGGGCGTTCGACTCTTTATCTGTCCCGATGACGCAGCGAATCTTCATGACATTTACATGGTGATTCCTGTAAACGACGCGCTTTACACGCTCACCATCCGGCGTATCCAGAAGGGAGGCGTTCTTCATCACTTCTTCGCACAGACCGGACGCCGGATTCAGTCGCATCACTTCGGATCCGGCCAGAATAAGCCGTTCCTGACCGGACAGATAACTGTATTCGGCGCTATCCAGAATATCCGACACCTTCAGGCCGGATTCTTTCAGTGTTTCCCTCACTCTGTCCAGTGCCGCACTGTCGACCGTTTTCCCGCGGATCGTCTCATAGTACAGAGGAAACCCTGTGGAACGCTGCACCGCAAGAATAACCCGAAATGCGGGATTATCCTCATTTGCAGAGCATGTCGTTTCGGTAACCGGAACAGGACTGGTCTCCTGGTATTCAGGAGCGACAATGAGGATACAGCAATCATTGTCTGCTGCCTTCAGTACGTATTCGATATGTTTTCTCAGAAAAGCCATCCTCTGCGCATCATCTTTTCCTGTCGTCTCATAAAGTTCTGAAATCCTCTGACTGCACAGATCCGCCCTTGGATAAAGATATTTCGCGTAGTTTTTATCAAGCCATATCTCTGCAATCATGCCGGCTTCCGGAGAAAGAAGATCATAGTGAAGCAACGCCCTGAGATCGTCCGGACTTTTCGTCACAATACTGTTCAAAACGGCATCGTATTCAATTCCGGAAATCAGTCTCCCAAGAAAATAGCTGCCTCCGAAGCGAAACGAAGAGATCGCCTCTTCCTGTTCTCCCGCCGAATCATCGCTGATTGGGGC
>JAFUBF010000292.1 GCA_017460325.1 Clostridia bacterium
ACGAACATATACAACCAAAGACGGCATAAAAGTCAATGCGGATCTTAATGGCAGTGCAAACATCGGACGTAAGGCATTTCCTGGCCAGTTTACGACAGTCAACTGTGACATTTTGTCAAGGCCCATAATTTTCCGACATCCCGATCATGGGCTGTCAGCAACTTTATAATTTTAGCCCCTATGGGGTACCGACTATGTGACGTAGTCTGTAAGACGATAATCTTACTGGTAGATGGACAAAAGTGAAGCCATCAGTAGCTTTTGACCCGCGCGTCATGATCTGAGAAACGGAGGAAACGGATGAAGGACCTTAAACGTTTTCTGGATGCCCAGGAGAGGGACTATGAAACAGCGCTGAAAGAGATTCAGGCTGGGCACAAACAGTCCCACTGGATCTGGTACATCTTTCCTCAGCTTGAAGGGCTGGGGTACAGCAGCATGGCCGTGTATTACGGCATTGAAAATCTGGAGGAGGCGAAGGAATATCTTGCGCATCCGGTGCTTCGCGCCCGTCTCCTCGAGATTTCGGAGGCACTGCTTCATCTGGGGAAGAAGAATCCGACAGAGGTAATGGGATACCCGGATGATATGAAACTCCGGTCCTGCATGACACTTTTTATGCTGGCCGCGCCGGATGAACCGGTCTTTCGTGCGGTACTTGACCGTTACTTTGAAGGAAAGCCGGATGAAAAGACGATAGAGCTTGTGAAGGGCTGAGCTGGCAGCACGGAAAAGGGGCATCCTGAGATTGCCCGAGGCATAAAAAAGGCCGTCCATTGGACGGCTTTTGTGATTCAGGAAATACGGTATTTGGCATGAAGGGCAAGAATCCCGTGGAGGTCCGGTGCGGGGAGAGTGATCCCCGAATCCGCCAGGGTGCGTGCCTCGGGGTTCAGAGAGAAGAAGGGGGACAGCGGGGCAATGACGTCATAGCCGAATCCCGGGCCGGAGTAATGCATGGGAATGGCCAGGTCTGGTTCCACCTGGCGGATGATCCGGGTTGCCTCCTGGGCATCAATGGTGTAGTGTCCGCCGATGGGAATCAGGAGCACGGAGCAGTGCCGGAGAATATCGATCTGCGGTTCGGTGAGTGCTGTGCCGAGATCTCCCAGATGAACGACGGTCATTCCTTCCGCTTTGAGAACATGAATCGTGTTGGCACCGCGAAGACGGCCGCCGGCGTTATCATGCCAGGACGCCATGGTGGAAATTTCAAACGGACAGGGCATATCCTCCTCTGCCGGATGGATGATCTCTCTGGCATTGTGATCCCCGTGTTCATGCGAACAGAGCACCTGGTTCGCCGTCTCATTCAGGCCACGGTATCCGGGAACGTAACCGGGGGAATAGGGATCCAGAAGGATGGTGTAACCGCCGGAGGTCAGGCTGAAACAGGCGTGGCCGTTGTACGTGATTTTCATGAAAATGCACCTCCTCTTATACTTCTTTGGCTTTCGGTACCGTATGATGGACAGGGGGCATGATCTGCCGGTGTGTACGGCAGGCATGATCCGTGTCGGTTACTGAGCGTCTGCCTGCAGATCACGCAGCGACGGGAAACCGTATGCGCCCTCTGCATTTTGTACCGCACGGATGATGGCCTCGCTGATGATCTCCGCTGAAAGTGTGCCAACCAGGTCCTGATCACAGGACAGATTGCCGACTGAAAGGGCATATACACTGTCGCCGTCGGCAGAGGTGTTCACGGGGTTGATGGACCGGACCACACCGTTGTGAGCCATGCCGGCAATCTTGCACAGCTGAGATTTATTAAACCCTGCGTTTGTGAAAACGACACAGAGCGTGGTATTGGAAGTGAATTTGTTTGCGCTCAGCGAAGGGCTGTTCCGCATCTGTTCCGAAGTGGAACGAAGACCGGTTTTATCCGGGGTGAGAAGGCCCGCAATCTGTGTGCCGGTTTTCCAGTCAAAGATATCGCCAAGGGCATTGACCACTACGACTGCGCCGATTTTCAGCTCGCCGATCTGCACGGCATAGCTTCCGATGCCGGTTTTCATGCAATAGTCCATTCCTGACAGTTTCCCTACCGTGGCGCCGCAGCCGGCGCCGTGGTTGCCATCCCTGTAATTGGGAGCTTCCATCGCGAGACGGGCAGCCTCATAGCCCATGGCGGCATCCGGACGAATGGATGAATCTCCCACGGAGAGATCGTAAATATCCGACTGGACGACCAGCGGGACCAGGGCGAAACCGGTATCGTACCCGATGCCGTGTGCCTCCAGATACTGCATGACCCCGTTTGCTGCACCAAGGCCAAAGGCGCTCCCGCCGGCCAGAACAACGGCATGAATGGCATCCGCAGACGTCAGGGGGTCAAGCAGCAGGGGTTCCCGGCTGGCCGGGCCGCCGCCCCGTACATCCAGTCCGGCGGCCATTCCCTCCGGTGCAATAAATACTGTACAGCCTGTTCCGGCTTCGGTGTTCTCTGTCTGACCGATGTGGAGTGGGCCGACTTCGTTTACGGAAATTTCCTTCATCATATGATCTGCCTCCGCAATAGAATAACGCTGTACCAGGAGGAAAACGAAAAGATGAAAAGCTTCATTAATGCTGCTTTGGTGTCCGGTACCGTATGACTGATATGGAACGTTTTCTGATAACCGGTTGAGAGCACCGGGGCCTCATCTTTCGTATACTCTGATATTGACATGATAGTCAATGGACGGGCCACCTGTCAATCGGACCAGTAAAAAAACAGAGAACATTTCTGTTCTCTGCGATAAGTTTTTGTTAGATTACTTAACCTTGTCCTTGAGAGCCTTGCCGGCCTTGAAGACGACGCTCTTGCTGGCCGCGATGGTGATGGACTCACCGGTGGCAGGATTGTGACCCTTGCGCTCCGGACGATCCTTGACGGAAAAGGTACCGAATCCGAGGAGGGCAACGCTCTCGCCCTTGGCAAGAGTATCTCCGATAGAGGTCAGGACGGTATCAACGGCCTGTGCGGCTGCTTTCTTCTCGACTCCGGCAGCGACGACGGCTGCAACAAGTTCAGACTTATTCATGATAAATCCTCCTAATTGGTGTAAAAATGGGATATCGTGGTAACGAGACCATATGATAGCACATTCTCTCTGGCTTGTCCACACTGAACTTTCAAAAAAGTGAAAATGCCTGAAAGTTGTCGGGAAAAGTGAAAAGAATGCCATAAAACCGTTGAACCCGGACCTTTTCGGGGAATCAGCCGGAACAACAGGGGCTCTGAAATCAGGGCAGTGGACGGATCAGGATAAACGGGGTCAGTTCGTCGCTCTGGCCGGAGGGATTGTCTTTCAGGGCGTCCTGGATCTGTGCATCCGTCAGCGGGAAGTTTGTTCCCTTGCCCAGCTGATTCTGGTCAAAATCATTGGCGTCCATGACAACGGTGGGAACACCGGTGGCTTTCTCAATTTCATCGCAGTTTTCCACCGGATGATCCGGATTGAGGACACCCATGGTGTGGTAGACCTCAAAGGAGGAGTCAGGGTAGAAGCCGTCAATGCCGGCTACGCCGTGACCGCAGATTTTATAAAACAGGCCGTGAATGCCGAAGGGGCGGGTGACGGCGGAAACCAGGGTGGCCAGCAAAACTCTCGGAAGACCGCAGATCTCGATGACCAGCTGCATCTTGTACGGCTGGTGCATACCGATACCGGTGGAGTTGTGTCCGGCAAACGGAGCCAGCTTCTTTGCCCAGAAGCCGGGATGTGTATCCTCCATGGTCCGGACATTGTTGGTGCACATTCCCATGACCTTGGCGGTAAAGGAAAGGCAGTCACCGGGCTGATAAAGAGGAAGAACATAACGGCGGACCAGTTCGCACTTGTCCTCTCCGGGCTGGACAAAATGGGTCTGGATGGCAAAACGCTGGTAGCGTTTTCCGTCTGCGCCGGTCAGAATACCGCGATCATAATATACAATGCCGTCCTTTTCACGGCGAGTGGTTTCATCGTTGCGAAAACCGCTCATAGGGTTACGCCTCCTTGAGACATCATGTCCTCTGATCTATTTTGAACGTCGACCATTCTACACGAATGCCCCGATACTGTCAATGTTCTGCAGAGGTTCGGGCAACTTCCCGGGCGGTTCACAACACGGAACGGGGAAAGCGGAAAGGAAGACGGGACAGGGAAATGCTCATCACCGGGGCGCGACGACGGAGGAAGAGGAAAATCCGGTATGAGTTTTCCTCATCGCTGAAGGAGTTGGCAAAGTCTGCACCGGTTTATCAAATCATGTCCCTTGTCAGCCATAAGGTGCCGAAAGCCAAGGCACCATTAAAGGTGTTGGCAAAGTCTGCACCGGTTTGTCAAATGATGTCCCTTGTCAGCCATACGGTGCCGAAAGCCAGGACACCATTAGAGGAAGTTTTTCCGAAACGGAGGCATTGCTTTCGCCAAAACAGTCTGATAGACTATGGACGGCCATCTGAGCCCCCAAATAAGGTAAATCAGGTGGCTACTATAACAGGCAGAAGTCTGGATGAATGTGAAACCTTTCCCTCTCAGGGTGGAGGGCGGGGATTTGTATGTACGCTTTGCTTGGCAGGAGAGGAATCGGAAAGCAGCGCCTGCCACAGCCAGACGGATGCCGGAGGAGGAGAATCGATCCATGACGGAATTTTATGAGCCGATGCTGTATATTTGCACACCGGAGTATCCCAATACGATGGGGGCGCTTGTCACTTTGAAGGAGACGGTGGATGGGGATATCCTACGGGGCGTTGTTGATGAACTGCGTGTGCGGTTTCCCTACTTCTACGTAAAAATTGAAGCCGGAGAGCATAATCTGTCTCCTGTCCCGAATCCGTTGCCCATGATTGTGCGAAATACCTGGGATCCGATCATCTTCAATTCGGAAGAATCCAACTATCACGTTGCGGCGTGGAAATACGAAGGGAATCGGTTGGCCTTTGAGATTTCCCACTCTTTGACGGACGGAGCCGGCGTCCTGCCGTACATCAGGAGTACGCTGTATCTGTATCTGTCCCGGAAGACCGGAAAGGAATTTGATTCCACCGGATTCCGGCTTCCGGGGGATGTGATCCCTGAATCTGAGACGGGAAATCCCTTCGCCGGCCTGGATATTGACGGAGCAGAGGCACCGCTGTATTCGAAGGAAACGGAAAAGGACTTCTATCGCCTGAATACGGGTGCGGGGAAGGAGCGGCAGATCACCTGCATCAGACTTTCGGAAAAACAGCTCATGCAGTATTGCAGAGACTTTGACGGAAGCCCGAACACCTTTTTCGCCGTCATGTTTGCAAGGGCGATCCGCCGCTTTGATCCGGAAAATGAAAAGACGGTCAGTATCACGGTTGCCATCGACCATAAGGCGATGCTGGGAAATCACGACAACTACCGTATGTTTGCGAATGTGGTTGAACTGGACTTTCCCAGGAGCAGACCACTGGATGACCTGTTGAAGACGTGTACCATGGCACGAGGACAGCTGATGCTGCAGGCACAGCCGGAAAATTCTCTCTGGGCGATGAAACAGAGGAAAGCGCTTTACGCGAAGATGGATCAGGTTCCCCTGGAAATGAAACTTGGAATGACAGCCAGAACAGCGGGGAGCCCGCGGTGGAGCATTTCCATTTCTTACGCGAACAGCAGATCCTTTGGACCGCTGGACCCGTATATTGATGAACTTTACATCGTGTCAGAGCCGGGGGTATCGGATATCGTCTGCGAGATCACCTGTATCAATCGGAATTTCTTTCTGGCCATATGCCAGTCTTTTCCCGCGGATGACTTTATCAGGACATTCCTCGGGGAGCTCTCATCGGTTGGAATCGACTGTGAGGTGACCGGAACCGAACCGCTGCGCCTGTGCGGGATAAAAATGTATGACCGGACCGGGAATTGATGCAGTCCGGGACAGTGAAAACGAAGAAGGGAAGTCTTTTGCGGGAACCGTGCAGGAGGAGGTCAATGCCGGACGGTCCTGTTGCAAACTTCCTTCCGTTGGGCTATAATAGGCAGCGTTTATGGCCCGTTCGGGGCAGTTGAGGAGGAGCAGGACAATGATTGATATCAATTTGATCCGTAAAAATCCGGATGTGGTAAAAGAGAACATCCGTAAAAAATTCCAGGACAGCAAACTGGTTCTGGTGGATGAGGTTATTGAACTGGATAAGAAAAACCGGGAGGCCATGCAGCAGGCGGACAGCCTCCGGAATCAGCGCAAGGTTCTCTCCAAGGAAATCGGCGGACTGATGAAGGCCGGCAAAAAGGACGAGGCTGAGGCGACAAAGCAGAAAGTGGCGGAGATCGCCGATGAACTGGCTGCCCTTGAGGTGAAAGAGGAAGAGTACGCCAAAGAAATCCGTGAGCGGATGATGGTGATCCCCCAGATCATCGACGAGAGTGTGCCCATTGGCAAAGATGATTCGGAGAATGTGGAGATTGAGCGCTTCGGTGAGCCGTTTGTGCCGGACTTTGAGGTTCCCTATCATGTGGACATCATGGAAAAGCTGAACGGAATTGACATCGATGCCGCCCGTGCAACCTCCGGAAACGGTTTCTACTATCTGAAAGGTGACATTGCCCGTCTGCACAGCGCCTGTCTGTCCTATGCCCGGGATTTCATGATTGACCGCGGCTTTACGTATTATATTCCGCCGTACATGATCCGCAGCAACGTGGTTACCGGCGTCATGTCCTTCGCGGAAATGGAAAACATGATGTACAAGATCGAGGGAGAGGATCTCTACCTGATCGGTACCTCGGAGCATTCCATGATCGGCCGGTTTATTGACACCATCCTGACGGAGGATCAGCTTCCGCAGACAATGACCAGCTATTCCCCCTGCTTCCGCAAGGAAGTGGGTGCTCACGGCATAGAGGAGCGCGGGGTGTATCGGATTCACCAGTTTGAAAAGCAGGAAATGGTAGTCGTGTGCAAGCCGGAGGATTCCATGATGTGGTACAACCGGCTCTGGCAGAATACCGTCGATTATTTCCGTTCTCTGGACATTCCGGTCAGGACACTGGAGTGTTGCTCCGGCGACCTGGCGGATCTCAAGGTGAAGAGCTGCGATGTGGAGGCCTGGAGCCCGAGACAGAAAAAGTACTTTGAGGTGGGCAGCTGTTCCACCCTGGGCGATGCTCAGGCACGCCGGCTCGGCATCCGGGTGAAGGCGAAGGACGGAAGCAAGTACTTTGCCCATACCCTCAACAACACCTGCGTGGCACCGCCCCGTATGCTGATTGCCTTCCTTGAGAACAACCTCAATGCGGACGGATCCGTCCGGATTCCGGAGGCATTGAGACCGTACATGGGCGGAAAGGATCTGATCAGGTAACGGAAATCAAGGCCCCTGCCTTACGTTAATGGAGGAACGGACAATGATTATCTGTGATACACATTGCGATGTACTGTATACCCGGGTCTTTCAGCCGGAAAACAAACCGGTGGTCACCCCTGAGAACCTGCAGGCAGGCGGCATTTCGCTGCAGACCTGCACGCTTTTCTCCGGAACAGACGGGGTGGAAAAGTACCCGTACGAAGCGGGAATAAAGCAATACCGGGAATTTCGCAGACTGGTAGAGGAGGAAAACTGGGTTCAGGCGAATTCCCCGCTTGAGGCGGAGGACGGTAAGGTCCGGTACATGCTCAGCATGGAGGGCGGCGAAATTCTCGAGGGCCGCCCTGACCGGGTAGAGGAATTCTACCGTTACGGTGTCCGGATGATTGCGCTTACCTGGAACCGGGAAAACGAGATCGGAACACCGGCGAAAGTCAGGTCGGAGGGCGGAATCAAGCCGGCAGGATGGGATATTCTCCGCGTCATGGCGGAACATCGGATGGCTGCGGATACCAGCCACCTCAATGAGGAAGGGTTCTGGGATCTGATTAACAAACATTCCCAGCCGCCCATGGCCAGTCACAGCTGTGTCCGGGAACTGTGTGACCATTTCCGGAATCTCCGGGATGACCAGATCAAGGCGATGATCGACCGCGGCGGGTGGATCGGGATCAACTTCTATCCCACGTTCCTGTCCCCGGACGGCCGGGCGGATGCGTGCCTGATTGCACAGCACATCGACTATATCTGTCAGATGGGCGGCGAAAAGCACGTGGGCCTGGGCAGTGACTTTGACGGCATTGAAACGACCCCGATCGATGTGGAGACGCCGGCCGATGTGCCGCATATCCTTGCGGAACTGAGAAGGCGCGGCTATTCCGAGAGCGACGTTCAGGACATTGCCGGTCTGAATTTCATCGAGTACTACAAGAGGCTTGGCTGGAACAGCTGAGTACAGACAAAATCAGCCCCTGTTCTTCCCGCATCAGCGGGGGAACAGGGGCTTTTCAGCCTCAGAGGGAAATCCCGGAAAAGATGACGGCAAAAACCAGGGATGGCAGGTAGTTGGCCACGCGGATGTGTTTGTTAAAGAGCAGGTTCAGTCCGACACAGAAAATGAGGATGTTGCCGACCATGGAAATGGCATCCAGTGCCGGCGTGCTGAGAAAAGGTCCGATGAGGGCGGCAATGAGGGTCATGAGGCCCTGCCAGAGGGCCAGCGGCAGGACGGAGAAGAGAACCCCCTTTCCGAGAGATGAGGCCAGGGCCATGACAATGATAAAGTCCAGGATGCCTTTGGTGATCAGCAGGGAATAGTCATGGTAGAGGGCATCATTCATGGGCCCGATGATGGCCATGGCGCCGATACAGATGGTCAGGGAACTGGTGACAAAACCGTCAATAAACCGGGTATCCTTTTCGCTGTGGGAGCGGACCTTGAGCCAGGCGGCAAGCTGTTCGGTGCGGTGCTCAATGTTGATGAACTCGCCGATCATCCCGCCCAGTACCATGGACAGGATGATGGTCATGGTTCCTCCGGTTCCGAACTTCCCGTCTCCGGAGAGGGTCAGCATTTTCGACAGGGTTCCCCCTGCCCCGATGAATAAAGTGGACAGGCCGCAGGCTCCGGTCATGGTTTCCCGGACGCGCTGATTGAGAAGGTGGCCAAAGAGCATGCCCAGAATTGATCCCGCAATGACCAGACCGCTGTTGATGAGAGTTCCAAGACCAATCATTCAGGAGCGCCTCCAAACGTATATCGCAGTTTCGTGTAGTTCTGTCCGAGATCGGAGCGGATACTTTCGAAATAGAGCGCAGTGATGTCCGCACTGCTGCAGAGCTTCCGGTACATGGCATCATCTGCGGAAAAGTCCGTCAGGTTTCCGGCAAAATAAGCGGCATTCAGCCGACCGGCATAGTCGCGCATTTCCTCTGTCTGTTCTGCGGCAGGCGCGGCCATCTGTCGGTTCATTTCTTCGGAGAAGAAGTCCCCGGCATACTGTGAAAAGTTCAGAAGATCCGGATTGGACAGGTCATTTTCCGCTGCCCATTCGGAGACGGGAATCTGGCGGGTATGAAATTCCATCTGATCTCTATAGAGGGTGAGCAGGCCGAACTGACAGGGGGAGACGGAGGCAGAGGAGACGGAAATCTCAGGCAGACCGGTCTTGGTGCCGGTGATGTGCATGGCATGCATGTGGCCGCTGACATTGCACAGCACCCCGTATTTCCGGTAAAGCGCCTCAAGCCGCCCGGCGCCCTTCATCTGAAAGCCGGAGACAAAGAGACTGTTGTGAGCGAACAGTGTCTGGTGGCTGACGGCCAGGACAGCCCGGTGCCCTCTCTGTGCCCGCTGCAACTCCTTTTCTACCCAGACAAGCGTTTCCTCTTTCAGTACACCGATATTTCCCTCGGTATTCACATCCACCATGAGCAGACGGAGATCCGGGGAAAGATCGACGGTATAGGAAAGAGAGGTGGAGTCCCGGCTCAGCGCCTGTGAAAAGCCGAAGTCGGCCCAGATACGGGCAAAGTCCTCGGAGGTGGCAGATCCGACCCGGGCGTAATACTCACCGACAAACCGGGCTGCATTCCTGTTGTAGACATCGTGGTTGCCCGGAATGACATAGACCGGAATTCCGGCCTCTCGCAGGACGGACAGTCGGGTGGCCAGTGCCATGTGACTTTCTGTGGCGCCGTTGAACGTCAGGTCTCCCTGCAGGACGACAGCGGTCACATCAAGCGACTGAACCTGCTCAATAAAGGACTCCGCCAGTTCCTCACAGTAAAGCGTGACCTTTCCGTCCGCATGGTTAATGACCTTCATGAAGGCCGGACCGTGGTCGGTCAGGGAGGGGGAGATATAGTGCAGGTCGGTAAAAAAGGCAATCCGCACAAGGGGATCGATCTCTGCCAGAGCATGCCCCGGTGTGAAAAGCGCGAGCAAGAGGGAACAGAGAAGCACCGGAACAGACAAATACGACATATTTTACCTCATCTGAAAAGTATTCCGGCAGATTATACCTTCTTTTCAGGAGACTGACAAGCTGTACGGGATGATTTGGGAAATGTATGCACCATTTCAGACGGGGACCGAGATCCGTCCGGGATTCAGATGTGCGATCCGCACAGGACCGGATGGTTGCAGTTTTTGCGTTTACAGGGTTCAGATTGACAAAAAACAGGAAGAATGCGATAATTCCCGAAACGGAAAATCTGTCATTTCCCTGTATTTCAGGAGTTGAATAGGGATGGATCTTTTCGTACTTGATGAATAATGGAGACATGGCAATGATGGAAAACGGTCGTAAGGAATCCCGCATGTTCATGGTTGCCCGTGCGGTGCCTGCCCTGATTGCGGCGCTGACAGGGATTTTTCTACTTTCGGTTGTACCGTTGTATGTTCACGACGGTTTTTTTGATATCAATCGCGCCAAAGTGTCGCTGATCCTGACGGCAACACCGTATTTTGCCGCCGGTATGGGGTTGTTTCTGCTTCTCATGCCGAAGAAGGGGGCGTTTTATGAGCGCTTTCCCTGGTGGCTTCTCTGTCCGATGCTGCTGTTTCTCGTGGGCTGTGTGATCTCCTGCCGGATGAGGGGATTTGAGGAGGCGGTGCTTACCGGGAGCGAAGGCCGGTATGGCGGACTCTTTTTCATCCTTTCCATTACGGTGCTGTTTGTCATCATTGCCCTTGGAAAGGGGAAGGGGACTATTGTGCTCGCCCTGTTCCTGCTCTCCAGCTCCCTGATTGCCGTTCTCGGGTATGTCAATGCGCTTGGAGAGGATCCGCTGGGCTTCTATGCGAACATGAGGCCCTCGCAGATCCCCATGTTCTACGCGACGATCGGCCATTATGATTTCTATGGGACGTTTCTGCTTCTGCCTGCGGCCATCGCGTACGGCATCGTCATGCGCTCAGAACATCTGATTGTCCGCCTCGCTGCTTTCTGTGCGGCCATTGTCCTGACGCTTGGGGCGTACAGTGCCCGTACGGACAGTGTATGGATGGGGATGATGATGATCGCTTTCAGCCTGATCTTCCTTTCCGGGGCCAGTTACCGTCATCTTGCCAGGGCCCTCCTGATGATTGCCTTCATGATTGCACTGTTCCCGATTTCCAATTATGTGCTCAGAAACTACTCCACCCATTCACTGGAGTTTTCCGGCGTCTACAATTATGTGACGTTTCGTCGCGGTGGCGAGGCGGCTGCGGTTTTCGCCATCCTGGCCTTCCTGGCGGTCATGTTCCATTCGCATGATGTAAAGGTGCCGGGATTCAGGAAACTCTGCACCATCGGGCTCATAGTATTCCTGGTGGCCTTGATTCTCTTTACCTGTCTCGCGGTATATGCAACGACAACGACTAATGACAAGGCGCTTTTCGGGCTGGCTCCCACGTTCCGCATTGATGATAATTTCGGTTCGCGGCGCGGCTATATCTGGATACGCTCTCTGCGTGCGTTCATGGCCGGCAGTCCCGCCCAGATGATCTTTGGCCAGGGACTGGAGCTGACGAAGCGGATTACGCGGCCCTTCATTGAGAGCGCCCAGGAGGAGGCGCTGGCCGGCGGGACGTATAACGATGCCCACAGCCAGCCGATACAGATACTGCTTACCTGCGGCATATTCGGTGTCCTCATGTTCCTGCTGCATTACCTGCTTCTTTTCCATGCGCTTTTGCGTTACGGCGCGGAGGATCCGGTGCTCATTGGAATCGCGGTTGCCATGGCCGGCTATTTTGTCATCATGGCCATCAATGTGACACAGCCGATTCTGCTGATTGTCTACTTTGGCCTTTCGGCGGTTGCCGTGGCCAGAATCGGCTTCCTGAGGAATAAGCGGGGCTGATTCCGGGGCAGGCCGGGCTGAAATCCAGAGTTCATTTCATCCAAAAACAAAAAACAGGCGGCACGGACTTCATTTCTGAAATCCGTGCCGCCTGCTGCTTTCGCTTATCAGCGGCTGGTGTAGATGGAAAGGCGATGTCCGGCAACGATGAAGTCCGGATCCGCGATCGCATTCCACTGGCAGAGATTCGCAACGCTGACGCCGTAGCGGTTGGCAATCTTGAGCAGCGTGTCGCCGCGCTTGATGGTGTACGTGATCCAGCGAGCCCGTCCGGCACCGCCGGTCGCTTCGTTCATTTCGGCATCGTTAAGTTCCTGTACATTCTTGAGTTCCTCGTTCATGATAAACCTCCTGTAATTTCGGTTGTTGTGAATTTGCTTTCGTCTGTTTATACGAAAGGAAAACGGATCTGGCAGTGCGGTTTAAAACTTTCTGCCGAATTACCTGCTGGTGTAGATGGAAAGGCGATGTCCGGCAACGATGAAGTCCGGATCTGCAATGGCGTTCCACTGGCAGAGATTTGCAACGCTGACACCAAAGCGATTGGCAATCTTGATCAACGTGTCGCCGCGCTGAATGGTGTACGTGATCCAACGGGCCCGTCCGGCGCCGCCGGCGGCTTCACTCATCTCACCATCATTAATGGTCTGCACGTTTTTGAGTTCCTCGTTCATAATATACCTCCTGTGTCTGGGCGAATTGTTTGTTGTCTTACACCTGTGTATACGAACGGAAATCGGGAGTGGCAGCAGTTTTTTTCGATTCTGCCGAAAATGTACCGGGCAGCGGAGAGAAAGAGGAGATGTCCGGTTTCGTAAAGGGCTGTCGGTCGGGAAGAGTCACACAACAGAGTTGCCATCTGGAACAAAGTGCATTTTCACTGCCGCCGATACAGGCTGCGGTGTGGACAGGAGGAAAAGTTCACTTTCCATATTCCAGAATTTTACACCGGTGCTTTTTCTTCCCTGCACCAGCGTCTTTGTCGTAGGTAATCCCGACAAGCAGGACAGGGCGACCGTCGTTTTCCAGACCATACGTGTATTTTCTGCTTAGCATCTGGTGGATCGTGCTTTCTGCGGATTCCTGCCATTTCAACTCGATGAGGAGGATTGGCCAGTCGGAGTCGGCTTTGGGAATGTATGCAATATCTGCAAATCCTTCCCCGGCTGAAAGCTCTTCAATCTGAATGTAATGATCCCTGTAAGAATAGTAAGCCAGCTTGATAACGCTCCTGAGACTGTCTTCCTTATTGTAATGCATTGGTGCGGTTTCCTCTGCGTGCACCTTTTCTATTTGTGCGGCAACCGCTTCCTCATGTCCCTGAATCGTATCCATGAAGAGCTTTTCACTTTCCTGCAAACGCTTCAGAGTTGCTTCGTGCTTCACTTCACGAATGGTTTTCTGGAACTCCTGCCGGATCTCCTCGTTGGGAATCCGAACGGTCTTTTGATCGGCATCATAAGCCAGATATCCCAGATGAATCAGAAGAGTAAGGACGTCATCCTTTCCCCTGAAGGTGGTAAGATCATTGGCGAAACCTGTTGTATTGACTTTTACTGCAATGCCACCAACAAGTTCCGCAATGGTTTTCGTCAGGCCGTTGTAATCCTTGCTGATGTATTCCATCAGAGGCTCTGCCGCAGAACTCTCTGCCCAGTAAGAATCAAAGTCATCATTTTCAATCGTGGCCATAACCGAATTTGGGTTGTAAACGGACCCGACGTTCGGAAAATGATATCCGTCATACCATTGTTTCATGGTCTCAAAATCCACATGATGCTTTTTACACAGCCGGTCTACTTCCTCCTCTGTAAAACCGACATACGGACCGAATGTACGCGGCTTGATTATGGTATATTCTTTGAAATCAGAGATTGCAGACTGTGAACCATCCTTCTTAATCGGAAGAATGCCGGTCATATATGCTGCGGCCACCGCTTTAGGGGTAAAGTTCTCATTTTTGAACCATCCTCTCAGAAGGTTCAGATAGGCAGTCTGTGCATCGGCGTCTTCCCTGGCTTCGCGTATTACGGCATCCCATTCGTCAATAATGAAGATAAACGGCTTTCCACCCTTTACGTCCGTGCACCGGAGAATAAAATCGTTCAGGGTGTCGTCTTTATCAGGCGTATAACCCGCCTCAACCAAATCCTTCCATATGGCTTTCTCGATCATCCCGGGAACTTCAAGAAATGAACCGTGCCGTTTTTTTATGTCCGATGTAAAACCGGTAATATCCAGACAGATCACATTGTACTGATTCAGGTGCTTTTCGTAGTCCTTCGCCTGTGCAATGGTTTTGTCATCAAACAGTGCATGAGAATCACAGGAACAGTCATAATAAGCAGCCAGCATTTTGACCGCATAGGTTTTTCCAAACCGACGTGGACGGCTAAAGCAAACCAGGCTGTTCTCTTTACCGATTCGCTCATTGATAAGCGAAATCAGCCCTGTTTTATCCACATACCTGGGCCCGGCGATTCTTGTGAAACTGGAATTACCGGGATTCACATAGAACCCCATCGTTCTGCCTTCCTTTCGAGGTCGTTCCGGGCCGGGTGGATCCACTCCATCCGATCTGTCTGAAGGATACCACCTGAGCCAGTCAGTTATCCTGCATCAGGCTCAGATTGCGGAGGGTCTTTCGTTTCTTCAGAAAAGCGCGTTCCCGTTCCTGACAACCTGTTATGGAAGCGTTGAGTTCAACATGTCTGCACTCTCCGGGTTCCAACGGTTCCCGACTCTGATTTACCCCCTATGTCAGGGCGAATTGTTTGTTGTCTGTATACGAACGGAAATGGGGGTGGCAGAAGTTTTTTCTGGCCTGTCGGAAACGTGCCGGGAAGGGGTTACAGAACAAGATTACCCTCTGCATCAAAGTGAATTTCCGCCTCGAACTGATAGTTCGGATCGCCCCGGTTGAAGGTTGTCTCAACAAGAACATTGAGGTCCGGTGTGATGGAGAGTTCGTACGTCATTCCGTCTATCTCAAGCAGAACCGGTCGGGTGAAGTCGACAATATCCTCATTCAGCAGGAGGGAAAACGGACCGTTCAGGTCGGTGACCTCGATTCGGACAGCGTTCTCTGTGTCGTCGATTTCTGCTATCAGAGTACCTGAATCTGTCGAGTAGGGGGCGCTCAGGTAGTAAAAGCTTTCAATCTCCCGGGAATCTGCCCGTGTGCTCAGGTCCCAGATTACACGGGGCGGGAGAGGATCACGGACAAAGTCATTCATATAGTCGGGCGGATAACTGTCAACGTACTCGATGGAACGATCACCGGACAGGCGCCACTGCGCAGGATCGCTCATGACCGGAAGCGGTTCTGTACCAAAGTCATCATAGTTATGCCCGCAGTCATAATGGATCAGGGTGCGGTGTACAAAGCCTCCGAAATGCTGCTGAAGGGCATCCAGTTCCATTCCGTAGTCAGCGGTAACGGTGTTGCGGTCATAGGCCTCGTCGAATTCGCCTGCCTGGAGCTGGATCGGAAGGTTGTAAAGATTCAGTACCGAAACTCCGTTCGGATGACCGGAACTCATGTTGGCAGCGGCAAAGCAGTCGGCCATACGGGTTCCAACGGCATACACGCCGTCCCCGCCGGCGGAAAAGCCCATGAGATACACCCGATTGGGATCGACATCTTCGGTGAGAATCATGTACCGGATGAGACGGTCATACAGGGGATAGGATTCCGGGTTGAAATGAGTGTCCCAGGTATCCCGGACACCTCTGACCGCGACATAAACCCCGCATTCCAGATTGTCACTGTAGTAGGATTGCATGATTTCCCACTGTTCATCGTTCACATCCGGTGTATCAGAGCTGCCGCCACCGTGCAGGGCGATGTACAGAGGATATCCATTCTGCGGCTTATCTCCGATCACGGATACGGAATAGCGCATGGTGGCATCCCCGAAAGTGATGACAGATGCCTGGGTTTCCTCCTGCAGCACCGGATCCGAAAGGGCATTCAGGCAATAATCGTTCCACACACTGGCCCGTGCCTGAGGGAGCTGACCCGGATCCAGGGCGTACTGCTCATCGCAGCCGATAACCACCGGATCATTGCCTGTGGCCAGTGCAGGCAGAGCCAGGAGTGTAAGGACGAGCAGCACAGGGAGCAGTTTTCTGAGAGTGAAAACAGGTTTGAGCATATAATCCTCCTGAAAACACAGAATGGAAATGTGAGTGGCGAAAAAGTCCCATGCTTTCATGAACATGAGGTGGGAAGAGCTCCGTGGTGGGACATACGGATAATGGGACCGTTCTGCCTCTGCCAATGGTTCTTCGGAATGTCGCCTGACATTTTCCGCGCCCGTTCGGCACCGGCGGCTTCCTGAAACAAAGTGAAATCTGTCTGCATCCCTGTCTCGGATGGACCCTGAGCCTAATTTAGCATGCCGGACAATGGACTGTCAACCGACAAATTCGCAGGAATCCATCTTTGTGCTTGACCGGACTCTCCGTTTTCGATTAAAATGCAGACAGGCGAAAACGATGACTGACTAACCTCAAAAGGAGAACCTCAGAATGCCCAGATATGATATTGCCGTTATTGGCACAGGCCCCGGCGGCGTCTCTGCCGCAATCACGGCCAAAATTCGGAATAAATCTGTCCTGCTGATCGGGACAGGCATGAGCTCCAAGATGGTAAAGGCGCATGCCATTTTCAATTATCCCGGATTCCCGGGGATTTCCGGACAGGATCTGGCCAATGCCCTGAAAGCGCATCTTGACAGTATGGAGATCCCCATTACGGAGGACCGCGTTGCCAGTATTTACGCGATGGGGGATTATTTCGCCATCCAGGGCGGCAGGGAAATCTATGAATCCACGACGGTGATTCTCAGTACCGGCGTTGTTGCCGGAAAACCGCTGCCCGGGGAGGAACAGCTCCTTGGACGCGGCGTCAGCTACTGTGCGACCTGTGATGCGCCCCTTTACAGGAACAAGGCCACGGCGGTGGTGGGATACAGCCGCAGTGAGGAAGCGGAGGCCCGGTTCCTGTCCGAAGTTTGCAGCGAGGTGCTGTATTTCCCCATGTACCGCGATGAACCGGAGCTTCCGGAATCGGTGCGTGTCATTCGCGAGGCCGTGATTGCCATTGATGAACAGGACGGAAAGCGCCGCGTGGTGACGCGGGAAGATGCGTATCCGGTGGATGGCGTGTTTGTGCTTCGCGAAAGCATATCCCCCGGACAGCTGGTTCCCGGTCTGGAACTGGTGGATGGAACATTCATCAAGGTGGACCGCCTGATGACCACCAGCATTCCCGGGTGTTTTGCCTGCGGCGATGTAACCGGTCAGCCGTTCCAGTACATTAAGGCGGCGGGAGAGGGCAATGTGGCTGCTCTTTCAGCGGTTGCCTATCTGGACAGGAAATAGCCTCTGTGGCCGGGATCGTATGGCGAAACAGGGCACGGGGAAATGCCTGCGGTCCGCTTCGGGTATTTATGAACAGTGTCAGATTATATAAAAAGATGCTGGGGTCAAAAGGGGTTGACGTGGGACATTAATCTGATCTCCGGCCTTTGTGTGAGTGTAAATGCTCCGACTTAAATCTCTTCGAATTTAGTGTTCCCTGCGAAGGGAAAGACTGTTTTTCAGTGACAGTTTGTCTACCACTAATGCGGATAGACGGCATGACTCGTGTATAGAAATATGATCGGACCTGTCTGATGTGCTCGAACTTTCCATTCTTGTATGCCAATTGTGGGAATTGTCATCTCTTCTTCCGAAGCTTTCTCGCGATAAAAAGCGACATTTTCAATCAACCGACTTTTTTGACTGTTTCTTCGTGTATGGATTAGGACACATACATCTGGCAACTGCTGCTTGCCACATCCTCAGATGAGTGCTCGTACAGGGAACACCGACCCGAGAATATGGATTCCTGCAATAGAATATACGGTATGAAAAGTCGGAGTAGGACATGGGAAAGGGGCTGGAAAGTGGAACTGAGTGAAAGAAAACTGCCGGTAGGTATTCAGAGCTTTGAGAAGATTAAAGAGAATCATAATCTGTATGTAGATAAAACAGAATACATATATCGACTGGTACATACAAATGTACCATATTTCCTCAGCCGGCCTCGTCGATTTGGAAAGAGCCTGCTCCTCTCATGCATGAAAGCTTACTGGGAAGGAAAAAAAGAGCTGTTTGAAGGGCTAAAGATATCAGAACTGGAGAGGGACAATCCAGACGCATGGCAGCCTTATCCGGTGTTTTATATGGATTTTAATAAAGCTAATTTTGCTGATGAAGGTGCACTGGAGGCTGTTATAAAAGTTCAGCTTCAAGAATGGGAAAAGATCTACGGTGAGACATCACAGGAGGCACCACTTGGTGCAAGGTTCGGACAGTTGTTGAAAGCTGCATTTGATCAGACAGGCAGGCGTTGTGCAGTTCTGGTGGACGAATATGACAAGCCGCTTTTGGAGACCGTGGGGAACAAGAATCTTATAGAGCATAATAAAGCGGTATTCAAAGGCTTTTTCAGCACCCTGAAAAGCGAAGATGCTCATATTCAGTTTATCTTCATTACCGGTGTGACAAAGTTTAGCAAGGTGAGTATTTTCAGCGATCTGAATCAGCTCAGAGACATCTCTATGAGCACAGACTATTCGGAGATCTGCGGGATCACAGAGCAGGAGATGAAGGACAATTTCGGTCCGGAGATTGAACAGCTGGCAGAGGAACAGGAGCTAAGCGTAGAAGAGTGTCTCGGGAAACTGAAGAAAGAATATGACGGATATCATTTTCATCAGAAAGGAAAGGGAGTATATAACCCGTATAGTCTCCTGAATGCGTTCGCGGACAGAGAATTTGATGCTTATTGGTTTGAAACAGGGACCCCCACGTTTCTGGTCAGACATTTGCGGGAAGCTCATTTCGATGCCAGAAAATTCAATGATGATACACTTTGTGCAACAAAACAGATGTTGAAGGACTATCGGGATGACAATCCGGATATAATTCCGTTGCTATATCAAACAGGGTATTTAACTTTAACAGGTTATAACAGGGAAGACAGAACCTATAACCTGGGTTTTCCGAACAATGAGGTTCAGTATGGCTTTTTCAACAGCCTGCTGCCTGAATATGTGGGCGACACAGGGGCAGGGTCTGGCAAAGATATTCTGTCATTAAAGAGATACATGGAAGCAGGTAATCTCGAAAATATCCGAAATCTGTTCAAAGCATTGTTTGCGGGGATTCCCTATCCGGTGAAGGAAGATCCTTTTGAACATGACTTTCAGTCGGTATTTTATATCACTCTGACATTATTGGGACAGTATGTACATTGCGAACAGCATACCAATACCGGCCGGATCGGCTGTACTGTGGAAACGAACAAGTTTATCTATCTCTTTGAGTTCAAGCGTGATGATAGTGCGGAGAATGCGCTAAAACAGATCAACGATATGCATTATGCAGATCCTTATGCAGCGGACAAACGGAAACTGTATAAGATCGGAGTGAACTTTGATTCGAAGACCCGGCAAATGGCGGGATGGAAAGTCGAAGAACGCTGAAATGATGGATTTACAGGTTTCCTATTCACTACTACGATAACCACAGGGAGATCAAAAGTCCTCCTGGCTCAGAATCGAATACCCAACCAGCCTCTGAGGCCTCCGGCCGATGACCACACGAGATTGTTAACAAATCCGAAGTTGAGACTGTCCCAATGTCAATAGGTTTGGGTAGAGCGGCGCTATAACCCCCAAAAGAGTGTTAAGATAAGGGATTTTTTTGTATAATAACTTGTGGATTATTGCCTTTGACGACATTAGAATGGGCGGCTAAAAGGTGCCAACAAGCGGTATTCAGGCTCCAAAAAGGGCAGACTTCCCCTTTCCCCCATTGGTTACCCCAATGGAGCGACCGACAGTGAACCTCCTTAATAAATCGGCCGATCAAGACATGATGCGGATAATCCGTAGGATCATGGTAATCATGCAAAGTAGAAAGGAAACAGTGCAGTTAATGCGTTAGGCTGCCCGATAGATGAAGAATCTGGCAGACTGAGCTTTGATCTTTCTTTCGGAAGATCGATCAGGTCTGACGGGGATAGTCAATTACCCAAGCGGCTCATTGGTTTCGGATGCGTACAGTGCCAGAAGCTTGATCGTTTTCCGTCTATCCTTATCATTATTGAACCCATATCTGGCATCGTTTTGGTTCTCGGAATAGGTGGAAACTGTGGACGTATCAAACGCAACAATGAGAACGTCACCTTTCTGCCGGAGAATCCGCTTGGAAAACAATCCCTGTCTGAATGTCTCATTTTTC
>JAFUBF010000293.1 GCA_017460325.1 Clostridia bacterium
GATGGATCAGAACTTCCAGCCCGGCTTCCGGATTGACCTGCACATCAAGGACCTCAACAACGTGGTCGACGCCGCCAAGGCCGTGGATGCCCCCATCCCGCTGACCCAGAGCGTCCTCGAGATGATGAAGATCCTGCATCACGACGGCGACGGTGCCTGCGATCACAGCGCACTGCTCAAGTACTATCAGAAGCTGACCGGTGAGACCCTGCATCACTGATTTCTGAACATCGACATCTTCCGGATCAACCGCATCCTGTCAACTTGTTAATCTGGTACTCTGTACCATAAAAAATAGGAGGTTTCCCATGAAAAAGAGAATGTGCCTGGTCGTACTGGCTGTCCTGCTGGTACTGAGCTCCGTTGCCTTTGCTGCCGGTCTTCCGAAGAAGATTGAAGTGCAGCTTCCTGCCTCTGCCGGCGGCGGCACGGATGTGGCCGGTCGTCAGCTCGTCGAATTCATCAACAAGAACTCTGACTATACCCTGACCATCAAGAACAACACCGACGGTGGCGGCGTTGTCGCCTATGAAACCATCCGTACCGCAAAGAAGGACGGCAGCAAGATTCTGTTCTTCCACACCACCATGCTGATCAAGTATGCCACCGGCATCTACACACACAGCCCGGCAGACGAGTTCAAGGTTGCCGCTGTCGGCCTTCCCACGGAAAAGGGCGGCTATATCCTGGTTGTTCCCAAGGATAGTGGCATTACCACGGTGGAGGAGTTCATCGCGGCAGCCAAAGCGGCAAACGGCGAATATCGCGTGGGCGTTGAAACCGGCGGTTCCTCTCACATCATGTGCGGCATCATGAACAACGAACTCGGCATCTCCCTCCGCTATGTGGAATCCGGTCCTGACACCGAGAAGCTGACCAATCTGGTTGGCGGTTCCATCGACTGCGCACTGGTCAATGCCAATCAGGCAAAGCAGTATATCGAGGGCGAAAAGGTCAATGCCATCGCCTGCTTCTCTGCAACCGATGAAGGCGGCCGCAACAGCGTGCTCCCCGATGTTCCTTCCTTCAAGGAGCTGGGATACAACTGCATCTTCGGTACCTACTTCTATGTGCTGCTCCCCACCTCCGCGGATGATGACACCGCCAAGGCGCTGCATGATCTGTACGAGTCTGCAGCAACCGATCCCGAAACCAAGGATATCCTGACCAAGGCCGGATTCGGCATGGAGTTTGCCCCCTTCGAGGAGAACGCCAACCTGATCCGCACGCAGCAGGAAAGCCTTGTCTCTGTCTGTGAGCAGCTGGGCCTTGCCAAGTAAATTCAGCAGGTTCTGATTTCATAGGGAAAGCGCCTTACTCGACAGGGTAAGGCGCGTTTCCAATCTCGTTCATGCTTTTCTGAAGCAGAAAAGGAGGACTATCTGTGAAAGTCAAAAGTGATCAGATTACCGGTGCGGCACTGGTCATTCTGGGTATCGTCTTTTTCGGACTGATCAGTCAGTTCAGTAAACCGATCACCGCTGAATATCCCGGCCCGAAGCTGGTCCCCGGCATCGCGGCGCTCGGTCTTATCATCTGCGGTCTCGGTGTTTTCGTCAACGGCTGCCGTCAGAAAACGGAGGACAAGGTTGTTCTGACCAAAGCCGGATTTATCCGGGTGATTGTTACATTTGCAGCCCTCTGGCTTTACATCCTGGGCCTCACATATCTGGGCTTCCTGATCGTAACGCCCGTCCTGGTCTTCGGACTGACCACCTATTTTGCAAAAGCCAGCAACGTTGAAACCAAACTCTGGGTGCGCATTGTGTTCGCCCTGGCCGTCACTTTCGTCATCTGGTTCATGTATGTTCAGCTCTTCGGCATGGAACTTCCTGTAGGCTCGCTGTTTGAGTAAGAGAGAGGAGCAAGACGATGATTTCATATCTTCCGTATATTTTCTCGCAGCTGATTCAGCCGATGAACCTTGTGCTGATGATCGTTGGCACCGCGGTGGGTATCATCTTCGGTGCCATCCCCGGCCTCAGCGGAACAATGGCTGTCATGCTGTTCATGCCTCTGACCTATACCATGGAATCCAGCACCGCCATCATTTTCATGCTGGCCCTGTGGATCGGCGGCTGCTCCGGCGCCTTTATCGGGTCTGTTCTCCTGGGCATCCCCGGATCCGCTTCCGCTGTCGCCACGTGCTGGGACGGTCATCCCATGGCAAAAAAGGGCCAGGCGAGCAAGGCACTTGCCATTGGCATGACCGCCTCCTTCGTCGGCACCTTCTTCAGCGCCATCATCGGCGGACTGCTGGCTGAAAAGGTGGCAGATTTTGCCTTTGCCATGGGTCCCTGGGAATATACCGCACTCTGCCTTGTGGCCATGACCATGGTGCTTGCCATCTCGAAGGGTAACATGTTCAAAGGTCTTGCCTCCACCTGCATCGGTATTCTTCTGGCGACCGTCGGCTTTTCACCGATTGACGCAGAACCCCGTTTTGTCTTCGACAACATGTATCTCTACGGCGGTCTCGGCATGATCGTCGTTCTGACCGGTATCTTTGCGGTCAGCCACATCCTTGTCACCTTCGGAAAAGGCTTCGACCAGCCGCCTGAGGTCAGCAGGGAAGGGCTTCGTGGTTTCGGCCTGACCTTTAAGGATATCAAAGATGAGCTGGGAAACATCATCCGTTCTTTCCTGATCGGTCTTGGCATCGGCTTCCTGCCCGGCATGGGCTCCGGCCTTTCCAACCTGGTTGCCTATTCCAGTGCAAAGAATGCATCCAAGCATCCTGAGGAGTATGGAAACGGTGCAGCCGGCGGCATCTGGGCACCTGAGGTGGCCAACAATGCGGCCATTGGCGGTGCCATGATTCCGATGGCTGCCCTCGGTATCCCCGGCGACTCCACAACCGCTCTGCTGATCGGTGCCCTGACCATTCACGGTCTTGAAATGGGCCCCATGGTCTTCAAAAACAGCGGTGACATTGTCTATCTCATGTTCATCACGGTGGCTGCTGTTGCTGCGATTGTCCTTGCCATGCAGGCACTTGGCAAACGCTGGTTCCCCTATATTCTGAAAGTCCCCAGCTGGTACATGTACAGCGCCCTTCTGGTGATCTGTCTTGCCAGTGCCTATGTTGACAGCGGAAACCTCTATAAATGCGGTATGATGATGGTCTTTGCCGCCGTGGGTATCCTGATGACGCTTGGCGGATTGCCATCCTCTCCGTTGATTCTTGCCTTTATCCTGACACCGACGCTTGAAAAGAAAATGCTTCAGGGTTTCCAGTCTGTTCCGTCCTGGACAACATTCTTTACGCGTCCGGTCTCCGGCATCATGATGGTGATCGCCATTCTCTGTATCTTCTCGCCACTCCTTAAGAGCCTGTTCGCCAGGATACGCGGGAAAAGTGGGCAGTAACCGACCCTGTTCCCGCCCGATCCAATTGCCGTCTGATGATGTAAAGGATTCTGCAGCATCTTCAGACAATTGTTTCAACACTTTGTTTCAGGAGGAAAAACGTCATGAGCATGCAACAGGATTACGAAGCTTACATGGGCCGACGTATAGAGATGGCAACGACGCATTTCGGACCGCTCTGGCTCAACCAGGAAAAACGCTATGTCCATCCGTTCAGAATCTTCGGGAATGTCTGGTATGTGGGTGACAGCTGGGTCTGCGTTCATCTGATTGATACCGGTGATGGCCTGCTTCTGATTGACAGCGGCAACTGCGGTGCAACGGCCATGCTGATTCAGGCGATCTGGGAGGCCGGTTTCAATCCCAAAGATGTTCGCTGGATCATCCATTCCCACGGACACCTGGATCACATCGGCGGCGCGGTTTTCTTCAAGCGCATGTTCGGAACCCAGCTGTATCTCGGTGAACCGGATGCCATCATGTTCCGGGAAAAGCCCTGGATTTCAGCCATTCAGGATGCACATGCCGACGGTGATGCGCTCTTCGTGCCGGATTATGAAATCAGGGAAGGCGATGTGCTGACCTTCGGGAATACGACCATGACCTTTTATCTGGTTCCGGGTCATACCGACGGCTGCATTGCCACCTTCTTTGATGCCTATGAGGGGGATAAGACCGTCCGCTGCGGTTATTACGGCGGATTTGGATTCAACACCCTGCAGAAGGATTACCTGATTGAGATCGGGGATCCTTCGTACAAAACAAGGGAGATCTACCTGAATTCCCTCAAAAAGGTGCGGGATCAGAAGGTTGAACTGTTCCTGGGCAATCACTGCATCAACAATGATACGCTTGGCCGCCGTCAGCAGCAGATTGACAACCCGGATGGCCCCAATCCGTTCCTTGACAGTGAACTCTGGGGACGTTATCTGGATCAGAAACGCGATGAACTGCTTGCCTTTATGGCGGACCCGAAAAACAACTGAATCCCTTTCTGAAAGAATCAGACTTTCAGACAAAGCAGGCCCAACGATCACAGGGTGTGATCGTTGGGCCTGTCTTGTTTTTGATGAGTTTCTCCGTATTGGGTAGATATTGCAGGTAATGTACCTTTTCCAGTATTGAAGCCAGGCCCTGTTGGTCAGAACTCCCCTCCTGGTCTCTTTTTTGCTGTTCTGTACTCACTGCTTTCGGATCAGGCATTCCTTTCCCTGAAAAGTAAAGCCGTATTTCTGGATGTTCTCCGCCGGGACTTCTGCAAGCAGATTTGTCTCGTAACTCTTTCTTCTATCTGCTGAAGGGCGTTTTCAACGGTGTCCTCCAGCGTTTTTCGGGGTGTCTGGGATTGAACACTTTGAATTCCATGATCACAGACGGCATTTCGGCTGCTTTCGGTTCCATCACCACATCATACCGCCCGTATCCGCTTTCCCGGTTGGATGTCAGCACGTATTCCAGAGAGTTATCCGCCAGGACCCCCGGTGTGCCAGCACGCGATAGAAATTTTCCGGCAGCTTGATGGATACTGCCTCGTCGTCAAAGGAACTCATGGAGTTCAGCATGAGTTCAGCCAGATGCTCTTCCATGCTTTCCACATTCCCCTCAGACATGGCCCGCACGAATCCGGACAGTCCGCCGGTCTGGGCGAACCAGTCCGGATTCATTCCGGAAAACATTCTCCGCACTTCCAGATTCGTCAGTGTCAGGGTATAGAAGCTGATCACTGTTCAGCTTAGACACTTCCTTTTCCATCATGGCAGGATATTCCGGAGCACCAGATCAACCTGCCCGGAGGCGAGGGTGCCGGCACGACTCAGGCTGTCCACCTGCACCAGCTCGAGGTTCTTGTTTAACTGCACGCCCAATTCGGCAAGAATCCGCGGGAGTGCCGTCGGCGGCCACATAGTCCATGGGAGCATGAGATGGATATTGGAGAGCTTAAGTTCAGGTAATCCCTGCTTCCTTCTTCTCCGTTTTTTTGTCATTTTGTTCTTTTTTTATTTTCTCCACGGTTGCGGCAAAGACTGGTCTATCTTTCTTCTCCACATCCATGAACTCCATGGTTCTTTCAACATCCCAGTCATGTTTTCTCATCGTAGAGAGAATGAGCTTGACCTGTCCGGTTAGCTCTCCATAGCTTTGAATTGCACTCCCATAATTGCACATATTCCGCATTCCCTCCTCAATTTCTCTGGTCATCGGGATATGGAACTCGTCTTCAAGAATCTGTTTACGCTTATTCACAGTTTCTGTTGTTGACAGCAACGTACTAAGCAAACGGATAATGTCCGTCCTGTTATCCATTCCATCATCATTAAGAGTAATGATGATGCCTCTCATCTTGTCATAGTTTTCAACTGCTTCATCTACCTTCCCGATAGCCTTAAGTTGAACGATTCCGTACTCAGCAATCGAGTTCCTGTGTTCCTTAGTCGGATCTGGACAAATCCAGATGGAGTAAACCTTCCTGATTTTTCCATAATCGGATTTGGTGAACACAGTACCCTTCTGTCTCGAAATCAGGCGAGACATGTAGTAGACTACCCTCGAACTAAGCGGATAACCAGGATTTATATCCACCTGGATTTCTACATTAATAATCAGGCGAATGATGTTATCTGTCTTCGGAACTTTTGCATCAAATACCAAATCATAGCGGATTAATCCTTCATCATGAGAATTGTCTTCTGTGTCAGCACCCACCACGCTGGAATCGGCATCTAACATGTCCTGGTCAACTGATATCTCATCCATGTGAACATCACCCATGATACACTGATGCTCAATGAAAGGAATATCGTAATTTCGAAATTCTTCTACGCATTCCTTAAGAATCTCTGCAAGAATGACTTTATGCTTTATCAGCTTCTTTGCAACTTCATCAAGTTTTGCCTTATCATCTGCTGCATCGATGCTGTTAGCAAGGCTGGTTTGTTCTATTGCCACCAGTAAACCGCCTCCTTTATGGTGCCTTAGCTTTCAGCACCGTATGACTGACAGGGAGCATTATTTGACGAACCGGTGCAGAGCACCGGGCCAACTTCTTCCAAAGGTTATCATCGACAGATGGGTAGAACCCACTCATCTTGAATACTATGGTAAGTCCAAATTCCCTAAAAGTCAAGGATCTCGTTTTCAGCCTTTGATACTTCAATATCAATCACCCTCCCAGCCACTGCAGTACCGCAGGTTTTGCAGAGCTGTGCAATCAGAAAGACCGGTTGACCCATATGATCTGCCTTATACGCTTCTTTTCCTGAAGCAACCCGAATGGTGCCTGTCTATCTTCCCGGAACCGATGCAAATCGAAAATTACATGCTTGCGTTTCTTCTGTGAACCTGATATTATTGTTGGTAAGGTTAGGCAGAAATGGAGAGAGACCGGTGCTCTGTACCGGTTTGTCAAATCATGTTTCCTGTCAATCATATGGTGCCGAAAGCAAAAACAGTAAAGGAGCGAATCGTATGGGAAAGTATTCTGTCCCGGAGGAAATCCGAAAATTGCGTCCCCGGGGAACCACGGTTAAAAAGGTCAAAGGACATTACTATGTCTATGAGTACAGTTCCACCAGCACGAAGCAGGAAATGTCGGATGGTTCATTCGAATGGAAAACCGTTAATAAAATGGGACCATGCATTGGACAGATTACGTTGGAGGATGGGTTTGTTCGGAATGGGAGAGAACTGACTGAAACGGATCTTTCGGTCTTTGAGTATGGCGATTATTTCCTTATCAGGGAATGCGCAGCAGAAACCCGCAGGCTTCTGGCTGAGAAGTTTAGCGAGGAGGAGGCCAATCAGATTTTTTCGGTCGCTTCGATTTTTCTCGCGGAGGGATTTCAGGACATGGGTCGACTGCCCGACGTTTTTTCCGAATCGGTTCTGTCCCAATGGTATCCGGATGTTCGAATGGGCAGTGATGCGCTGAAAACGTTATATGCAAACCTGGGAAAGCATGGAAAGAAACCGGATAAATTCCGGCAGAATCTGATCAACAATTCATCGAAAAAAGTGGCTGTTTTCAGGCATGCCAATGCCCGACCGGCAGAATCCGGTGATCTTTCCGCCTATGGTTACAAAGCGGAGAAATCAGACAATGAGCAGATGAACCGGATGACGGCGTATGATACTGAGACGCAGCTTCCCCTGTACAATGAGATGCTTATCGGTTCAGATCCTGACGAGGCAGCGGCAGAGGGGATGTTCAGCTGGTTTCACTTTTCTGACACACTTTTCCTGATTGGTGCTGAATTCAGTACGGAAAAGGATAAGGCCCTGTTTTCAGAGAATGGAAATACGTACATTGTCCCGATGCTCCCCGGACAGGAGGATTATGAGGCCATCTATGAAGCGGTGGAATTCGATGAGCAAAAAACCTTCACATACGAAAAGGACGGATATTCGAGCCTGATCCGCTATGAAACGTATGAAATTGAGGGAAACCCGGTGAGCTACCATGTTTTCCTTGATACCAAAAGGCAGTCTGCGGAAAGAGAAACCTATATCAGAAGAATGAAAGCCGGAGTAAAAGGGTATACGGAGGAAGGCCTTGCCGATTCGGAAAATGATTTCGGATTGATTTTCCTGGAAACCAATGATCTGAGGAAGACGGCGCAGGAGGTATTCACGGATTATCAGTCCCGCCGGGATCTTGAAACATTCTTCCGTTCTGTGGACAGTAACTCCGAGCTTAACGCCCTGGATCAGCAGGATTCCCGGAATATGCCGGGACTGAGTTTCCTCCTTCAGATCTCGGGGATGATCTTCAGCGAACTCCGGAAAGTTCTGAGGGAACAGGCAGTTTCGGTAAAGGATGCGATGTTTCTTCTCAGTGGCTTAAAACTGGTAAAAGACAGAAACCGCTATGTCGTGCGGAACGAAAATAAGGAAAGAAGACAGCTGTGTGAAAAGATCAATCTGAATCCGGCGAATCACGGGGTGCAAAGTTCAACCACCTGACAGCCTGAAAAGATGTGATGTTGGGATGCGCAAAGGTTTCCGGATCAATTCGGCCTGTCAAAAAGAGGGAACAGGACGGAAGCCCCCTTTGTTTCCGGGACAACTGTTTTGCGTTCGATCCAATGAAATACGTTGATCTGCACAAAGCGGATGATCCCTTTGCGCATATGGGGCTGCGCATGGTTATGGGGGGTGTGAAAGAGGCCGATTATACCAATCCTCCCGGTCACAATAACCTGAAACTGGCTGTATGGAGAGGCGAACAAAAAATTTTCAGAAAAAAAAGAATAGCTTAAGATTCACATAAGGTTGAGGCCGTACAATGACCGCGTCGAAAGGAACAAAGGCGTTCTTTTGACGGACTGAGAAAACAGGGAGGTTTTCACCATGAGAAAGTTCATGATTATATTGACAGCTGTTATATTCCTGTTTATGGCCACTGTACCGGGCCTGGCAGAGGGAAACGGAAATACCCCGCCCAGCCCGCCTGAGGGTGGAATGGGACCGGGCGGTCAGGGCGGACCGGGTGGAAATCCACCGGATGGAGCGCCGGGCGGCGGCTTTGGAGGCGGGACTCCTCCGGGAGGACGGACCGCAGATTTTACCTATACGGCAGCAGAGGAAATTACGCAGGCTGCTCAGCAGAGCGGACAGACGTATACCTCAAGTACTGCAGATGAAAGCGCACTGATCATCAACACGACGGAAAGTGTCACCATAGATCAGCCGACTGTCCGGAAAACAGGCGATTCAGACGGCGGCGATAACTGCAACTTTTACGGCCTGAATGCGGCTGTCCTGGCGATGGGCGGCGCAACGGTAACGATTACAGGCGGCGAGATTACCTCGGATGCCAGCGGTGCCAACGGCGTCTTCAGTTACGGCGGCAACGGCGCACAGAACGGCGGCGAGGGCGACGGAACAACGGTGTATATTTCGGATACCACGATCACGACCACGGGCAGCGGATCGGGCGGCATTATGACCACCGGTGGCGGGATCACCTATGCCAGCAACCTGACGGTGACCACATCCGGCAACTCCTCTGCACCCATCCGGACAGACCGGGGCGGCGGAACAGTTGTGGTGGACGGCGGCACCTATACCTCAAACGGACTCGGTTCCCCGGCCATTTATTCGACGGCAGACATCACCGTCAGGAACGCGGAACTGATTTCCAACCTCTCTGAGGGTGTCTGTATTGAGGGAAAGAACTCCATCACGCTCGAAAACTGTAACATGACGGTGAATAATACGCGTTGCAACGGCAATGCCACCTTCTTTGACAGCATCATGATTTATCAGTCAATGAGCGGCGATGCGGACAGCGGCACATCTTCCTTCACCATGACGGGTGGAAGCCTGACGAGCAGGAGCGGCCATATCTTTCATGTGACCAACACCAGCGCCGTCATCAGCCTTTACGGCGTGACACTGGTCAATGAGGATGCAGAGAATGTCCTGATTTCCGTATGCGATGACGGCTGGAGCGGAGCCGGGAATAAGGCGGTTATGAATGCGGATGCGCAGACGCTGGAAGGTGCGGTTCTGGTTGGCAGCAATTCGGAGCTGACTCTGAATCTGACGGGCGGCTCCACGCTGAACGGTTATGTAAACGGGAATATTGTCAACGCGAAGGGAACGCAGGTTTCCTCCGAGGTTGGAACGGTGAATGTTACCTTGGATGCAACCAGCACATGGACGCTGACCGGCGACAGTTACGTGACCTCTTTTGAGGGAGATCTGGCCAATGTGAACCTGAACGGATTTACCCTCTATGTTGCCGGCGAAGCGGTCGTCAGGTAAAAGCACTGATCGGGATTCCCGTAAAAGGAATAAGCAACTGTCCGAAGAACAGCTGGTTCTTCGGACAGCTTTTTTCTGATTTGGCACAACAATTGAGTTCGGTGTCAAAAGCATGTATAATCGCGGGTGAAAGAAAAACCGGGAAGGCCTGAACTTCGGGCGAAGAATCCGGGGAACAGTCAGCTGACGGGGCGTAAAGTGATATCGGATGAGTGGGAAAGGAAGACAATGGACGGGAAAAGCACATATCGAAACAGGCTGATCATACGGTCCAATGTATCAGGAATTGTGATGAATCTGCTGCTTGCAGTGGCGAAACTGATTGTGGGCTTTATGATTCATTCCAGGGCGATCCTTCTGGATGCCGTCAATGGACTTACAGATATGGTCACCGCCCTTCTGTCCATGATCTCCACGCTGTTTGCCAACAGACGAAGAGATCGGAAGCATCCGTTCGGATATGGCCGTCTGGAATATGTGACCTCCATGTTCAGCGCGGTTTTTATCATCATCATGGCGGTTCATTCGATCATTGGGGCGGTCGGTGACCTGATGAACGGTGGCGGAAATGTTCCGAAATACAATTCTGCCGTGGTTGTGCTGATGGTCATTTCTCTTCTGGCGAAGGTGATCTATGGACTGGCGACGAGAAATCTGGGGAAACGGATTGATGCAATCGCCCTGATTCTGGGTGGTACAGAGTCTCTGGGAGATGCGTTGGTCTCGGCGGCAATTCTGGGGAGCATTGTCTTATACAGGGTTGCCCAAATTAATCTTGAACCGTTACTCAGCATTGTGATTTCCATCTATCTGGTGAAAACCGGGGTGGAATTAATCTCTGAGACCAGTAATAAGCTGATTGGACGGAAGGGTGATCCGGAGCTCTATCTCAGGATCAAAAAGATGATTGCGGAGGAAGAAGCGGTTCAAAACGTCTTCTACCTGGTGCTCCACAATTACGGCGAGGAAATCCTCATGGGCTCTGTGGATATCGAAGTGGATGAGGGAATGAGTGTTGCGGAGTCAACGGTACTGATCAGGAAAATACGCGAGATGGCGATGCAGCAGGGTGTCATACTGTCCTCTGTCGGTGTTTACGGGACATGTATTCGTGACCCGAAGAATGCCGAAATGTGGGACAGTATTTTGACAATCATACGGAAATACCCGATCATCTTACGTGCCTATGCGTTCTCCTTTAATCCGGACTCCCGGGTTGCTTCCTTCCATATCGTGCCGGACCCGAGCGCGGAAGACGGACAGAAATCTGTCGAACGGATCAAAAAAGAACTGGCGGAAACATTTCCCGAGATCACCTTTGATATATCTGAGATTCTGGATATCTGATCGCGGTCTCCGGAAGCCCTGCCAGTCTGCGCCGAATCTGAGCGGTCATGGAGCAGGAGTATCGAAAGACTTGACGGCGACCGGCCGGGACGTGGCCTGACGGGAAAAGGAGTCAGAGGGAACCTTCTTACGATTCCGACCTTCTGCTGCCAAACCGGCTTTGAAGCACTCAGAAAAGAGTGGGAACCCTGATTTGAAAGGGAGTCCCACTCTTTTATGCTGTATGGCAGCGGCAGGCGGCGCTAATTCGCTTCGGCAGGGGAATGCCCGGTGAAGCCGGATGACAACCGGACCCTGTGCCTGCACAGATCCGGGGCCGTTTCAGTTTGGACATGGAGTGCGCCGCCTGTCAACGGTGTTTCCGCATGTATTCCACCGTTCTGTACAGTGTCTCACCGTGAAAGATCTTGTCGAGATTGTCGGCAAAGTTGAGGCCGTACCGGTCGCCGAGGCGCTTCAGTTCGGCCTCTGTCCATTGCTTTTCGATTTCGCTGACGTCAGAAAGGAAGTCATCAAAACTGAGCTGCCTGCCGTTCTCGCCGGAGAGATGATAAATGCCCGTTCCGATCAGTCGTACCGGCTGCTGCCGGACCTGTGAAAGAAGGGCAATTGCCTCCCGGTAAATGACAGAGGCTGAGCGGGTGGAACGGGTCAGACGGGATCTTGTGATGGATTTCATGTCGGAATAGGTGATTTTCAGGGAGACACCTTCTCCGTAAAGGCCGACCCGGGAGGCCCGACGCTCCACACTCATGGCAAGGAGAAACAGAACATCGCGAAGGAAATCATAATCCTCCACGTCTTTCTGAAAGGTGAGTTCCCGGCTGATGGATTTGGCGTCTTCGGGACGGTAGGCCGTGACCTTCCGGTCGTCCTCCCCCAGAGCCTGCTGCACAATAAAGTGTCCCTGTTTCCCCAGCAGACGAACCACATCTGCCTGTCGTTCCTGAATATTCCGGACGGTTTTGATGCCGGCCCGGTTCAGTTTCTCGGCGGTCTTTTTCCCGACGGTGTACAGGACCTGGACGGGGCGGTCAATGATGAGACTGACAAAGGCCTCCTTTGTGGGAATTTCAAAGTATCCGTCCGGTTTCTTTTCCTCGGAGGCGGTTTTTGCGGCCGTCTTGGAGTAGGCGACACCGACAGAGCAGGTGAGGTGCAGTTCCTCCCGTGTTCTTTTCCGGATCAGCTTTGCAAATTCACAGGCTGTTTCCCATGTCCGGGCGGTTTCCGTGACATCCAGATAGGCCTCATCCAGGGCAATGGTTTCCGATGCGGAGGCGTATGTGTTCCAGATTTCGTGCAGCTGATCTGAAACCGCACGGTACTTGTCAAAATTCGGATGCATGTAGATCCCGCCCGGGCAGAGGCGGTAAGCATCCTTGATGTTCATGGCGGAGTGTACGCCGAATTTGCGTGCTTCGTAACTGCAGGTGGCCACCACGCCGCGCTCGTGAGGAAGAGAGCCAATGATGAGCGGTTTTCCCCTGAGTGCGGGATTATCCCGGATCTCCACAGAGGCATAGAAGGCATCCATGTCCACATGGAGGATGATCTGATTCATGCTTGGCCTCCTCTCCGGGTATTGTCAGTTATCCGGCCGGATCACAGACAATGCCCGGACGGAGTGGAACTGGGATTTCGGTAAACCTCTTCGGCTGACCTGTATCGGGGACAGTGTTCCCCCTCAGGGGAATGCGTGATGTGTTCACCGTCCGGGAAACAGGCGCAGGAGCATCGAAGGGGGCAGCCTATGCGTCCTTCGGTTCCGGCTGCCTGTCGGTTTTCTCACTTTCCGGTTCTTTCTTCTCCGACTTTTTTCTTCCGATCTTTTCAGATCTGAAGCAGATGATAAAATCAACCGGTTCTGCAAAAAAGTCGATGATAAAGTCCAGCATAAACGGTTCTCCTCCTCATCAAAAGAATCGGAATCCGTCAGACAATGCCCAGGAGGCCAAGGAGCAGGGTCAGGAGGCCGCAATCTGCCATGACCAGAATGGGACTGGGCTTGAAACGCCGCAGGACAAGCAGGGCGGCAAGAAACAGAGCGGCACCGGTAACGTTAACCCGGGAAAGACGGAGGGCCGTGCTGCCGAAAATGACCTGGAGCAGCATGTTGAGTCCCGCTGAGGCAATGAGGGCAACAACTGCCGGTCGCAGGCTTGAGAGAACACTCTGCAGCAGCGGGAGAGACCGGTATTTCCGATAGACCCAGGCCAGGATGGATACGAGAATCAGAGAGGGGAAGATGCAGCCGAGCGTAGCGGCAACGGCTCCCGGAATGCCGGCAATCTGAAGTCCCACAAAGGTTGCTCCGTTTATGGCAATCGGCCCGGGCGTCATTTCGGCGATGGTGGCCAGATCCAGAAACTGAGCTGCGGTCAGCCAGCCGTGCAATGTGACGGTCTGGTACTGGATCAGAGGGATGGCCGCATACCCGCCGCCGATGGAAAACAGACCGATCTGAAGAAAACTCAGGAACAGTTCGAGGAGAATCATGCCTGCCCTCCTTTCCTCTGCGACAGTGTCAGAATGACGCCGATGACAGCGGCACAGAGAAGGATGATCATGACATTGATCCGAAGGAAAAAGGTGGCAGCAAAAGCGGCGGCCATGATGAAAATATGGACAGGGTTCCTTTCCTGGACGACGTTTTTTCCGAGACTGATGGATACATCCAGGATAACGGCGGCGACGCCACTCTGCATGCCCTTCAGAACGAGTGCGATGATGCGGTTTTCGGCAAACAGACGGTAAAAGACGGAGATCAGGGAGAGGATGATCATGGGCGGGAGGATGGTTCCGAGGACGGCGACTAGCATCCCGGTCAGTCCTGCAACCTTAAAACCGACCAGGATGGAGGCATTGACCGCGATGGCACCCGGAGCAGACTGGGAAAGGGCGGTCATGTCCAGCATTTCCTGCTCATCCAGCCAGTGCAGTTCATCTACGAACTTCCGTTTCATGAAGGTGACGATCACAAATCCGCCACCAAAGGTAAACGAACTGATGGAGAGCATGGAGGTGAAAAGTGTCCAGAGTGTTTTTGCTTTTCCCGGTTTCATATCTTCCTCGTTGTGTCCGGATATGGGTCCTGTATCCGGCCACGGTCATTCGCAGTTGTAACAGACTTTCGATTCATGGACATATTCGCGGCTGTTTTTGCACGGTTCCCCTGATGCCTGAGAGGAGAACGGTGCGTCCCTTGCTGGTTTTCCTGTAAAATAGCACATCTTCATCTGAAATACAACCGGTTTACATGCATCCGGGATGATAGAACCGTTTTTCCTGCGGGCAGAGAGGACGTATGGGGATCTTCGAAGCGGCAGATGCACTGTCGGGAAGGAATAAAAACGGACGGATTTCAGCCGGAAAGTGAGGGAGTCGGTGCGGTTTCAGAATCCGCGGATGGACCTGAACATGAAAAAACAGAAGAAAAGAATGGAGCAGGTCCGGCATTTCTGATATAATTCAGGAAGGCTGCATGTTTATGCAGAATGATGGGAGTGTCCGGAACTGCAGACAGGCCGTGTACCGTGTGGCGGCTCCGGTGAGTGATTCGTGAAACAATATACAGGGGGAACAGAGAATGAAAAAATGGATCGTTATGCTTGCTTTGGCAGGACTGCTTCTGGGACTTATGGGGTCGGCTTCTGCTCTGACGACGAAGCCTGTGATGCCGCAGATGCTGCATGATCTGGTTGCAGGGAAAACGTTCAAGGCCCGGATGGACGGGTATGTAACGAATGAGGACAGGACAAAGGTGACCCTTTCCTTTACCGTCTGCGAACAGGAATCGTACCTGGCGGAGGAAGTGGAACGCCTGACCGTTGGGGATACACTGGTCATTGGCGGAGAGGATTTTGTCATTATGCAGATGGAACCGGATGAAACCGGATATAAGCTGACCGGGGAAGGTTACTCCGTTTATCTGATCAACAACGGGAAAGGCATTTATACCGCCATTACGGATACGGAGAACCGTTTCTACAAAACGGTGTTCAGCATTGAGGTGCCGGTAACGGACGGATTCCGCTTCCTGGATTACGGGAATCCCGAGGCGACAGAGCCGACAGAACTGTCGGTGACAGATCTTCTGGACCGTTATTCCGGCGAACAGATGACCTCGACAGAGGAAAATACGGTCATTGTCTTTGATGCGGACGGAAACCTGAACCGGGTGGAATACCACTACACGCCCTGGAACTGATCTGGTCAGTTCCGGGACGGGGATTTTGGCGATGAACGGCGTTGATTTCCATTCACACGAAGATTCAACCTGAGACATCAGGCAACGGGGGAGGAGCTTAATGAAAAAGAGATGTTTCAGTGTTCTGCTGATTCTGCTGATCGGTCTGCTTTCGCTTCCGGCGCTTGGAGATGAGGAGATTCAGTCGATTGAACAGCTCAGATCACCGGGTGCCAGGATCGGCGTTTCCCAGGGAAGTGCAGCGGAAATGACGATCATATCCGAGTTTCCGGACGCGCAGATTGTGTATTTTAACGATAACAACACGGCCTATCTGGCGGTCAGCCAGGGAAAGGCCGATGCGTTTATCTATGACCTGAATCAGATGCGTATCGCCATTGAGGACGGCGTATCGGAGGTGCATCTCCTTGAGGAAACCCTGGGTGAGCCGGTCCGGATTGCGGTGGGCCTGTCGTCGGTTTCAGCCATCCCGGAGCTTGAACAGAAGATCAATCAGTTTATTGCGGAGATCAAGGCTGACGGGACGCTGGATGACATGTTCAGGAGATGGGTGATCAAAAAGGATGAGAACATGCCGGAGATCCCCGCGGTACAGGATCCGGCCGTTCATCTGACGGTCGGAACCACGGGAATTGTACGCCCGTACAGTTTTTATGTCGGAACGGAACTGACGGGGTATGATATCGAACTGGCCAGACGCTTTGCCGCCTGGCTGGGCGCGGATCTGACGTTCAAGGTATACGATTACGGATCCGTAATTGCGGCGGCCGCCACAGGGGATATCGATCTGATCATGGCCAACCTGAACATTACAAAGGAACGGGCGGAAGCGATTCCGTTTTCCGATATCCTGTATGAGGAAAAGCTGGGGGTCATGGTTCGCGGGGAGCAGGCAGATACGGCCACTGCGGTTACGAAAACGCCTGCGGATTTCAACGGCCTGAGAGGTGGCGCGATTACCGGCTCGCTCCATGATACGGTCATCAGCGAGGAACTGCCCAAATCCTCCATCAGTCAGTACGCCTCGTACACGGATATGATTGCGGGGCTGATAGGCGACAAGATCGATTTCTTTCTTGCCAGCACCGAGGTAGCCACGCACCTGATCGAATCAGAGTCGGAACTGACAACCCTTCGGGAACCGGTGCGTCAGCTTGAAATCGGTGCCATGTTCGCAAAGTCCAAACACGGGAATGCGCTGAAAGCGCAGATGGATGAATTCATTACCTGGATCAGGGCGGACGGGACGCTTGAGGAGATTTACCGTTTCTGGAGTGATCCGGCCAATGATTCAACCGCAGTGGATATGAGCGGTCTGACCGGGGAAAACGGAACGCTGCATTTTGCAACCAGCGGCACGAAAGTTCCCTCATCCTTTGTGGTTGACGGAAAGATCGCCGGAACGGATCCGGACATTGCCGTGCGTTTCTGCCGGGAATATGGATATAAAATAAAGGTCAGTATTGTTGACACGGCGGGAATTATTCCGGGACTTGTCAGCGGAATGTTTGATTTTTCCCTTTCCGACATGGTGATCACGGCGGAAAGAAAGGAAAGCGTCAGTTTTTCCATACCGTATCATGAATCGGAACTGCTGATGGTAACAAGAAAGGAGGATGCCGGAATCGAGGAGGAGGAAAAAACCTCCCCGGGTTTCATGGAACAGCTGGCCACAAGTTTCAACAAGACGTTTATCCGTGAGGACCGCTGGATTCTTTTTGCCCAGGGGATCGGGGTTACCCTCCTGATTACCGTTCTGTCTCTCCTGCTTGGGACGGCATTCGGATTCCTGATTTTCATGCTCTGCCGCAACGGAAATGCGGTGGCAAACCGGTTCACTCAATTCTTTACAGGACTGGTACAGGGGATGCCTGTGGTTGTTCTCCTGATGGTTCTTTACTACATTGTCTTTGGACGCATGTCCATGAGCGGCGTTGTGGTATCGGTGATTGGCTTTACCCTGATCTTCGGTTCATCCGTGTTCGGCCTGCTGAAAATAGGTGTCGGCATGATCGAACCGGGACAGTATGAGGCGGCGTATGCCCTTGGACATACCAGCCGGCACACCTTTTTCCGTATTATTCTCCCGCAGGCGATTCCGCATATTCTGCCGGCTTACCGCGGGGAAATCGTGGGCCTGATCAAGGCCACATCCATCGTCGGGTATATTACCGTGCAGGATCTGACGAAGATGGGGGATATCGTACGGAGCCGAACATATGAGGCGTTTTTCCCGCTGATTGCCGTAACCGTGATCTACTTTGTTCTGGAGGCACTTTTCAATGTACTGGTGAGAGGAATTCAGGTCAGGATAGATCCCAAGAGACGTTCCCGTGAAAGCATCCTGAAAGGGCTGAAAATCCATGATTAAGATTGAACATCTGAGAAAAGAATACGCGAATGCAACGCCGCTCAGGGATGTGAGTACAGAAATCCATGACGGGGAAGTGGTTGCGATCATCGGTCCCTCCGGAACGGGAAAAAGCACGCTGCTGCGCAGCCTGAACCTGCTGGAGCAGCCGACCTCAGGCCACATCTGGATTGACGGAGAGGAAATTACAGATCCGAAGTGCGATATCCGGAAAATCCGCCGGAAAATGGGAATGGTGTTCCAGTCCTTCAATCTGTTTTCTCATATGACGGTGATTGAGAACATCATGCTCTCACCGGTAGATCTCAATATAATGAGCCGGCAGGCGGCGTATGACCGTGGAATGGAGCTGCTGCGCAGTGTCGGCCTGGCGGAAAAGGCCCTGAACTATCCGGATGAACTTTCCGGCGGCCAGAAGCAGCGGGTGGCCATCGCCCGGGCCATTGCCATGGATCCCGGGATTATCCTGCTGGATGAGCCGACCAGTGCCCTTGATCCCAACATGGTGGGGGAGGTGCGCCGGGTGATCCGCGATCTGGCCCAGACGGACAAGACCATGATTATTGTCACGCACGCGATGGACTTTGCCCGAATGATTGCCACCCGGATATTCTATATGGATGATGGGGTGATTTACGAGGACGGAACACCGGAGCAGATTTTTGAAAATCCGAAGCGGGACAGAACCCGTCGTTTCATAAAGCAGCTGAAAGCGCTGGAACTGACGATCGAAAGCCGGGATTACGATTTCCCGAGGATGGAGACACAGATCCAGATGTACTGTTTCAAAAATCAGATTTCCCCGAAGCTGGCGAATCGTATTCAGCTCATCTATGAGGAAATGGTCCATGTCCTCCTGGTACCGCTGCTTGAAAATCCCCGGATTCAGGCAATGGTTGAGTATTCGGAGGCGGATCAGAGTGCACAGTGGACCATCCGCTATGCCGGGCCCCGGATGGATGTGACAAAGAAGTACGATCAGCTGACGAACCGTGTCCTTGAAGGGATGACGGAGGAGATTCAGTATACGTATGATGAATCGGCAGAATGGCCGAACCAGGTGATCCTGAAAGCGGTCGGGTAACGGCCCGGAAATAACAGAAAACGGCATGCATGCATGCATGCCGTTTTCTGTTATTTCTGGTGATGCTTCTGGTGATGACTGCCGTGGTCATAGTTCAGGGGCCGTTCATAGAGAATCTGGCCGGTTTCTTTGTCCAGCATGGCAGCGATGAGGTCGGCATCCCTGTCAATGGAGAGAACCTGGCTGTCGTGTTTGCCCTGGACCGTGACGGTTCCGGCATCACTGTCAAGGGAGAGGCTTCCAAAGGGTCCGGACAGGGTTCCGTTGCCGACACACTCCGTAACGGTGGGGTTCGGACCGCTTCGGTCAATGAAGGCCATATAGGCGCCACCCCCGGTCTGCGAAACCTGCTGGAGGGGCATCAGGGAATCAGACCACACGGCACTGTACATATCCGCGTGTTTCAGGTGTCGGCGGCCCGCATTCTGCAGGAGCTGCATGGCGTGAGCGTTACCACGGATGGATGAATTTTCCGGCAGAATCAGGACGGTGCTGAAAGACGGGTCGGAAAGTAGCATCAGGAAAATACGCGGTTCCTCCGCCTCCCGAAGGCTCTGAAGCTTATCCCGACAGTACAGGTCATAATCGGTATGCCACTCAGTATAGGCGGCGTCTTCTCTGTGGTCCGGAACATCGTATTGACTGCGAAGGTGCTCGCCCAGGAAACCGGTCACCTTCCAGGCGCCGGAGGGATTCATGTGGGAATCCGGATCGTAGCAGTCCGTACTGTAATCGACGATCTGATCCATGTACACAAAATCGAGATATTCCACGCTGTATTCATCTGCCAGGTACTGAACTGCATTCGTGTACAGCTGCTCATCGTTTTCATTTCTGCTGGGATAGGGAAGGTTGACCAGCAGTACGCGGATGTCTTTTCCCTGACAGTATTCAATCAGCCGCCGGAGGTAAATGAAGCCGAATCCCTGCTCCGGCGCCGCGTCATCCAGGATTTCATAGGAGGAGGGGGTGGCTACCTCCAGATTACGTTCGCCGCCCAGTTCCCGGTTGTGCAAAGGGGCCGGTTTTCCCCGGACCAGATCGATCCAGCGGGCGTGGTATTTGATGAGCGGAAAGATGAATTCCGGAATCAGGTCCGGATAGGAATTTCCGTTATTGTCGGTAACGGCCGGATCGTCCATGAGATCAAAGAGCGTATCCAGCTTTGTCCGGGATAACGGAAATCCGTCAAGACTCAGATGTACGTCGCTGCTGTTTCCGGGGAGTTTTAGCTGTTCCCACACCAGATTGACATCCACCACGACAACCCTGGGCGAGCACTTGTCAAGTGCATTGCGCATTACCCAGTAGGACAGTGGAATGGTACAGTTGTAATTGCCCAGGTTATAGGCAGTGATGCCGTATCGGTCCCACAGTTCAAACGGATAGATGTCACTGTAGGCATGGCTGTCACCCAGAAACAGTACGTCGATTTGCCCGGCGCGTTTCAGCATGGGAGCTATTTTGGCGCGGCTGTCCTTAAACTCAAGCAGGTTGTTGAATCCGATCAGCAGAGCAAGCAGCAGGATGAAAAAAACCGTGCCGGTCAGAATTCCCTTGAATATCTTCATCATCAGTTAGCAAGGAGACCCCGCCCTCTGCAGGCCGGGGAAGAATTACGTTTTGACCGATTTCTCCGTCTCCCCGAATTCTCCTTTCGGTTAAAGTATGGTTTGCAATTTCAGGAGTTTGCGCTTCCTGCAGAACACAGAATCCGGCGCCTACCCATGAAAGCATTGTCACGGTTTGGCTTTCCGTCGTCTGTTTTTTCCTTCGTATACAGGGGTTACTCCGCAGAGTGTGATCAAGTTTCGGCATCCGCGCCCAGATCAATCGGCCGGATTACGGTTCCGCTCTCATACAGCAGCTGTATCGTGAACGGCTTCGACATGATGGCCTTCGCCCTGCCTGACTTCAGCAGTCTCCAGACTCTGCCGTACCGTTCGGTTGGAATGAGCGGCTGTCCGTCAACGCTGATGACCTCCACTACAACGTCGCTTTCGTTTTCCGTGCGGGAACCCCTTCCTCAGGCTTACCACTTCAGGATCTGCCGGGCTAAGGCGATGGGAAATGGCGCGAACCTCAGAACTGGAAATAGATGAAACTGGACTCGTTGAATCCGCTGCCCCAGATACCGAAGATGACAACGGAGAAGATCAGGGCATAAATCAGGAGCCAGCGGATGGGCAGCGGCAGACGCAGGAGACCGGTGCGAATCTGAACTCCGCGCTCCTGAGCGAGAGAAATGCCGAAAAGCAGCAGGGTAAACAGTCCCAGAACAACCGCATCCGGGATCGGCAGTCCGCACTGTTCAAGCCATTCGGGGGTGATCTGGGCAGGACGCAGGTCCGTTACGACACGGACCATCATGCGCAGGGCATCGCCGGCGTGGGCACAGCGGTCAAAGAACCAGCCGATATTGACAATGGCGAAGGTTCGCAGGACACGGAAGATGTGGAAAAACCGGCCGGAGATCAGGGTGGCATGCGTTTCGCCAAAGCGCCGGTAAGTGGAATCCAGCAGAGAGGAAATGGCGAGAATGACGCCGTTGTACAGGCCCCAGAGAATGTAATTGGAGGAGGCACCGTGCCACAGACCCACCAGCAGGAAGACCAGAATATTGCCGAGGGCAGCCGGCAATGCGCGGGAAAAATCCTGACCGAAGCGCTTCTTGGCCGCTTTTGAGAGTCTGGTGACCGGAGCGGTCAGGGCAAAGGGATAGAACACGTAGTCCCGCATCCATGCCCCGAGGCTGATGTGCCATCTGCGCCAGAAGTCGCCAAGGGAAATGGCGAAATACGGACGGCGGAAATTGGGAGCCAGATGGATACCGAAAAGCTCCGCGATGCCGGTGACCAGATCAATTCCACCGGAAAAGTCACAGTACTGCTGCAGGGAATAGGCCAGTACGCCAATCAGGGCGGCGGCACCGCCCACGGATCCGGCTTCTGCGGAGAAGATCGAGTCAACCAGAGGCAGCACCCGGTCGGCAATCACCAGCTTCTTCAGCAGGCCCCAGAACAGGAGGATCGCGCCCCGGCGGAGGGCGAGGGAGTCAAAATCATGGGGCTCGGTCAGCTGCGGGTAAAGATCTCCGAAGCGTCCGATAGGCCCCTGCAGAAGCTGGGGGAAAAACGAGACGAACAGGCAGAACCTGGCCGGGTTTCGAACCGGTTCTGCTTTTCCGTTATAGACATCCAGCAGGTAACCGACTGACTGGAAGGTATAAAAAGAGATACCGAGAGGAAGGAGCAGACCCAGAGGGGAAAGCGAAAACAGGCCGCGAACATCATCCGTGTATTTGAGGACGGCCAGAATGGCAAAGTTCAGGATCAGTGTCCCCAGCATCCAGATCCGCTTTCGCTTTTTTGCTGCTGCCCGCAGCTGTTTTCGCTCAGGCGGTGTCAGCGTCCCCTTCTGTTCCCGGATCTGCGCATCACATTTCGCCTGAATCTGTCCAATGCGAAGCGCTGCGCCCCATATGGTCAGCGCAGTCAGGAGAATGAAGGGGAGACCGATGGCAGCGCGGGTGGCATAGAAACCGAGACTGGCTGCCAGAAGCAGAATCCACCGGAAACGCCGGGGAACGAGGTAGTAAACAAAACTGCATCCCGCACCATAGGCTGCAAGTTGAAACAGTGACATAATATTCCTCTCCGTAACGGAACTGCATCCGTTTTTTTGAAGGGTTTCCCGGGCGCCTGTGAGCAGCGGACCTCTCCTCTCCGACGAGGTGACGAACCGTGCCCGATCTGCAGACAGGCAAATGGTCTTACGTTTATCCATCATTCCTGCGGTGCAGGAACGGCGGATCATGGACCTGTGATTTTCCTGCCAAAGTATACACGCAGTTATCTGTTTTATCAACCCTGTCAGGGGTGCAGAATCTGCGGGAGAACTGAAAATCAGATCAGGCCCATGGCACGACATTTTTGCCGCCAGGCCTGCGCCATGATATAGGATGCCTGCGCCTCGGCGGAGGTTCCCGGACGGAGGAAGTCCGGGCATCCGCACACCTCATGAAGCAGTCCGATTTCATCAATGGACTGTTCCACCGTCCGGATGGCCAGATCGGCGCGGACGGAGGTTCCGGCAGGGAGAAGACGGTCATGGATGCCCCGGAAAATCGCAGCGGCCACCATCATGGAGGAGGTGCCGTCGACAAAGGAAGTGTCATCCTCCAGGATGTCGTGGAAACGCCCATCCGGAAGCTGATAGCGGAGCATCGTATCAAGGAGAGTGGTGTACTGGCGACATAAATCGTCTGCCATCTCCAGATGTCCCTGTTTTCGGGCTTCCTCAGCGGTACGAAGCAGGCCGAGGAGGGCCCATCCGTTACCGGTGGCCCAGTGTTTCTGCCGGACAAAGGTGTGGTTTTCGGTATCGGCAATGTGATAATACAGATGGGTATCTGAATCGAAAAGCACCCGATTGTATCCGGCAATCTGGCGTACCGATTCCCGGACCTGCCCCATGACAGCCAGGAACGGGGGGACCATATAAAGCCCGTCAATCCAGAGCTGTTTATCCGAAAAACCTTCCTCAAAACTGATGAGATTGTGGCAGATGATTCCCTCGTCGGTCCTGGGAGCGGTGTGCAGCAGGTATTCAAGCATTCGCCGGGCCCCGGACAGGTAGAACGGATCGCCGGTTTCCTCGTAGGCACGAAAACAGATTTCCCCGTTTGCGGCGGGATCGGAAACCGAATCGCTGCTGCCGAGCAGAGCCAGCCGTCCGTCCGCGGACTGACGCGTAACGGCATCAAAGGCCATGGGAATCCAGAGATCCTTTCTGCCGAATTCAAACAGGGCCTGTGCACATACGCCCTGTTCCCATGAATACCGCTGCATGGCCAGCATGCACCGGATCACCTGTTCACATGAATTCATACGCTGTTCCTCTGTGAGAAAATGGATGATACAGGCCTGCTTTGAATGGCCGGCCTTTTCGCTATGGCCATTCCCGGTAACCTGACGCGTTGCGCCAGGCTCATTATACCAGATTCGGCCAGTGTTTTTCCCGGTCAGATGACGATTTTATGCTTCGGACACAGGTCTGCACATCGGGTGGAGCGACGAGGAAAAAGCGCCTGTTCTGAATCGGGGAAACGCCGGCAATGTCCCCAAAGCAGGCCAGTCAAATGCCGGGAGGGAAAAAAGGCCGTCAGCTCTTCGCTGCCATAAACGCTTCGATCTGCTGGACATACGTCTCGGTTTCTGCCGCCATGTACCCGCAGTGGGCATAGCCCGGGCGGAGGACAAGTTCGGCATCCGGCATATAAACAGGGATGTTTTTCTTCGAGATCTTCCAGTCAAAATCCCGTTCGCCGAAGTCCAGATGCAGCTTCTTCTGGAGGGATTCCGGGAGCGGATGCAGATCATAATGACAGCAGGCGTGACAGATCCGGTCGATGTCCTCCACGGTGATCCGCTCAAAGTTTCGTGTCATCATCCGGGCCATTGCCGTTCCGTACATCTTTTCAAGCGACGGAGATACCTCGGCAGACGTTTGCGACAGTTTCTTCTTTCGTTTCCGAAACAGCCGTTTCATAAACCATTCGGCGAAGGCAGCGTTTTTTGAGAGGGCGACACCGTCAAACCAGGCGTGATGGATATGAAACGTCTCATCCAGGAAAAGTCTGTATCCAACGGCAACACCGAGAGATGCCCCATAGACCAGAGCAATGTCAAAACAACCGGTCTCTCTCAGGAATGCCTTCAGCGTCCCGGCTTCCTCATCCGCGCCCAGGTAGGGGCCGGCTTTTCCGTGCCCGCCCTGATCCGGTGCGATGATGTGGTAACTGCGGGTGAGATGGGGGACCATCAACTGGTAAAGCTCCGCGCCGGAAACCATCATGGGTGCAAGGAGAATGATGGTGGGGTCCTCCCTGCTTCCGTATTCGTTGATAAACATGACACCCTTCCTCTTTCTGATGAATCGGACTGCAGCATTCATGCAGTGAAGCGGCAGACTGACTAGGTTATACTACACTAACAAGTATAACAGAGTCCGGGCCGGTTTTCAATGAATCCGGTGAGGGCTGGGTATATACGGCCGTTCGGAAGCGGACGCAAATGACTGAATCAGGGCAGGGCAGGGACGAAAAAAGCCATGCCTGAGCATGGCCTTACAGACAGGTGGAACCGACGGGTTTTCTTTCAAAAAAGCGGGTCATTTCATCAATTGGGACGGGCTTTGAATAGCGGTATCCCTGTAAATAGGAGGCGGACATGCTGCAGCAGCGCTGTTCGTCTTCCTCATCCTCAATGCCCTCGAACAGGACCGAATAGTTCAGATCGGCAAACAACTGAGCCATGCGTTTCACGATGATGGCCTGCGCTCCGGTTCTGCTGGCCATGACCATGGTCCGGTCAAACTTGATGATGTCAAAGGGGAGCTGCAGGATTCGCTCGAGGCTTGAGTACCCTGTACCGAAATCATCCAGGTAGAACTTGATTCCCTCTTCCCGGAGTGCCAGAATCTTTTCCTTGGTAACGGGAAAGTCGCTTTCATTTTCGGATTCCGTCAGCTCAATGGCAACCTGATGTCGGTGAATACCGCAGTAGTGGATGATCCGAAGGATATCATCGCAGAAGGAATCGAGCTGCATTTCCTCCGCCGCAACGTTGACGGAGATGCGGCTGAACAGGTATCCCTCCATGGCCAGCAGGCGGATTTCCCGGCAGGTCTTATGGAGAATGATTTCGGTGAGAACGTGAATGAATCCGTTTTCCTCGGCGACCGGAATAAACTGATCCGGGAAAACCAGACCTGTTTTTTCGAGTTTCAGACGCATCAGTGCTTCTGCCGTATCATAGCGTTTCAGGGCAACGTTATAGACCGGCTGTGCATAGACCAGTACACGGGGATCATTGAGATCATGCCGGTTGTAAATGTCCGTGAGTTCGCTCAGAATATACGCATACCGGTTGTAATTATCCCAGTCCTCGGAGGCGACATAATGGATGGTGTTCATCCCCATGGACCGATGGAGATAGTGGATAAAACTGACATAGTCGGCGATGGCCGTCGTGGCGACTGACTGGCCGATGACAATCTTGTGATCGTAGTGGAACTGCTGATAACCGGTCTGGAAGACTTTCATGGCATGCACCAGTCGCACTTTTTCATCCAGATTGCGATTTTTCGGATACATGAAGACGTAGTGCCCCTTTTCGATGAAGAAAAGGACAGCACCGCGGAAGATGGGCAGCGCATCATTTCGTATAATGGCCTGCAGTTCTTCCGGCAGCTGTTTCCCGGCCTGGTTGAAGTCCGGCAGATACAGGCTGATAAATCCGAACGATCGGTGCATGGCGTGACAGCGCCGGATGTAATCATCCATGGAGGTCCGGTTAACAGCGCCAATACGGGTATCGTATGGGTTGGAGTGAAAGAAATAGAGCATGGCCAGAACGGGAAAACAGAAAGAAACAACCGTAAAAGAGGACTGCCCGTTCAGCCGCTGGATCAGATTGACCAGAATGGCCAGCACTTCTGTGAGGAAAAATCCGATGATGATTCTTTTGTAAATCCGCTTCCGGACTCGAATCAACATAAAGAGGTTGAAAGCAACAAAAATGAGGTAGCCGATGGAGAAGATGCTGAGGCCCGTGTATGTCTGCCCGTTCGAGTCGATCCGGAAGGTCCTTCCGGTGACCGTACCGTACAGGTCATACAGAAAGAGCAGCGCCCAGAGACAGCCAACCAAAGCATAGGTACGGCGTTTTTCCGATTTCCCGAGACGGGTGACCTCTGCGAAATAAGCGACGTAGAGGGCAAGAACGGCAAACATGGTCGCATGCATGATGAGCCGTGTGGCGTAAATCGGGACAGTAAAGGATGGCTGCCAGGACTGGTGCATTGTCCGGTAGACAATGCTTGAATTGGCAGCAAGAAGAAGGGAAAACAGAATACCGAAAAAGAGGTTGAAGCTTCGGGTTCTGCGCATATACGAACAGAAGACCAGAATCAGCATGGTCCAGCAGAGAGAAATGCAGATCAGATCTCCTATCGGGGAATATGCATCCATGATAATCGCATTTGACAAGGCATTACATCTCTTTCAGTTTGATATGTGAAACCATACAGGGCTGAATGGGCAGTGTACAGTAAAAAAGATAAAGGTCCGTACTAATCCGATTCAATTATACCATTATTGAGGGCAAAAAAACAGCAGGAAACACAGAATCATTTTATGAAATATCAGTTTCCGGATGTCCACAGAAGGAACAGCGAAAACAGGTCCGTTCAGTGCTCACCTGGGTGAGACTGACCGGACCTGCCGAATTCAGAGGAAACACAGACTCCACGGATGAAAGATGCTTCTCCGGATAAATGAAAACAAAGGTGAAAGGGACCTCCCGGTCACTGCTCTGCAGGTTCTTTCCTGTCGGCAATTTTCGTTAAACTGACTGGGGCACCAGCTGCGCCATGGGATCCAGTATATGCTGCGGGATGAGGCGTTCCTCGATGGAAATCATACCGAATGGTACCAGGTTTCACGGGGCCTTCACTGTGAATATGACCGTCCGACCCGGTCCATTATCCCATTATCTCCCTCAGCTTCAATGGCAGAGAGGTAATGGATGAGGACGTGTACCAGGTTGTCATGGAAAGATTCCATTTTATCAATCTGGAGAAGGGACTGGACCTGTCACATGAGGAAGTGGAACGAAACGGCAAGCCGTTCCAGATCGCAACGCTGGCTTCGAATGTACTGGAGGAGTATTTCCGTGCGCATTCGCTGATCGAGCTTGAAGGGTTTTCGCGTATTGTCATTCACGAATAAAAACGCAGCCGGAAGATGATTCTTCCGGCTGTCGTTGTAGAGATAGTTATTCGAAGTCCCTGAGGAGATAGCCGCATTCCGGGCAGATCGATACATTCTCCGAAGACTCTGTCAGCTGATGGTTTTTCCGCACTTCTTCGGTCGGGTACAGGTATGCCTTAATCGGCAGATTGTCATAGGCCATGTACGCGCAGTCGCCGCTATTTTGAAAGCTGTCGATTGCAGTGGTCCAGTCCATCCAGGAATCCCGGGTGAAGGAAACGAAGCTTTCGCCGGGGTTTACGACCGCCCTGCAGTAACGGATTATCTGGGCTCCGTCGTCTTTGTGACGTTCTTTGAAGGGGACAACGGCTTCTTCGCCCAGGCTGCTGGTGTTCGTCAGTGCGTATTTCTTTCCATCGACAGCAGGGACTCTCTGCAGGACCGTGATGCCGATCCGTGAACCGGAGGACAGGGCCAGCTTTTCATCCAGCTCGATACGGTGATAACCCGCAAAGGGGAAATCCTGCGTTGCACAGCAGAGGAACTGCCCGTCTGTCGGTGCTTTGGCATCCTCATTCAGGAGGTAGACGGAGACCGTGACAGAGGTATTGAGATCACCTGTCAGAACGGAAACGTACTCAAGGACACTGTCCTCGTCAACCCGGAAAAAATTTGCGGCGTAAACCGGGTGTTCAAACAGAGTGGAACTGATGATCTCAGCGGGCATGTTGTCATATTCCAGGAGACTGAGATGGGACATTTCCCTGTTTGCCTCATCCACGATGTACTCAAAGGAACAGGGGGACGACAGAGACATGTCATAGTAGGACAGCCAGAAATACCCGTCCTTTCCCCAGTCCCTGCCCCAGCTGTTTTTGGCAATCCATGCACCCTCATGCGGGGGCTGATGTCCTTCCCGGAAAGCGGAAACGGGGAAATGGTCATCCCAGCCGACGATGGTGACAGCGTGACTGGCCGCCACCGGCTTATACGTGTAATGGGCGTAGATCTCGGAATGATCACCGGAAAAATTCAGATAGGGAATGACCCCGGCATCCTTCTTTTCAGCTTCGGCCAGTGTCGCATAGTCCTTCCCGAAATGTCTGGATTTCAGGACCTGAATCATCTGATCGCGGTCAAGGCCGGCGCCGGCATAGGGGTTTTCCTTCATCTCATGAAGCCGCAATGCAATTCCCATGAGGCGCTCAAGATCCGCATCGGATACGGTGGCTGTGTTAAGGATTCCGGCGCAGAAATCAGCGAAATCGGAGAGCTCTTCCTGGGAGACTGCCCCATCCCTGACACGGGATTCGTACTGGTCCAGCAGGCGCTTGCGGACGGATCCCGGGTCACCCGGCAGGGACTTGTCCGACTTGTAATTGATACCGACGGCTTTGCCTTTCAGTAACTCGCTCTTGATGGCCTCGGTTCCCTCGGGACGGTATATGAAGTTCCCGTTATCATCAGTGTGGGCCGGGACGGGCAGAATGTTGACGTTTTTCAGTTCAAAGCTCTGCGTAAAGCGCAGGCTCTCCGGTAGACTCCAGTCGCCCTCACTGTTCGGCTCGCCGTCCTTATCGCCATATGGGGCGATGGATTCCTTTACAACGCCTATACCGGAGGACAGACTGGAAGAGGAGAGCATGTAGTTTCCGCCAAAGTTATAAGGGCTCACAGTCGAATTCTCCGTGGGATAGATCCCCTCACCGGCCTGACCAATGTCATAGGGGTAGGTTCCCTCCGGATATGCATCCGCGGCAGGGAGGGCAAGGGTTGTGAACCATGCGAGATGTTTTTCGGAGAGATCCAGCTCCTCACCGTACTTTTCGAGGTACTCCTCTGCCGTCATCCCCAGCGAATTCAGAATGGAGATTTCGCTGGCGCCCATGGTGGCGAAACTCCAGCAGGCTCCCCAGGGGGCCTGCGACTTTACCGATGTGACGATACCACGGTCTCGCAGGTCGAATTTTTCCGGGAATGTATCGGCAACGGATTTCCAGGACAGCTCTGAATAGAGATCATCCACATCTTCCCCCTGACGCATGAGAACCGCGGCAGGAGCGGCCAGCTGCGTTCCGAGATAGTCAAGGGCGTCCTGATCATCCGCCGAAAGGCCGGCTGAGGTGTTGCTCTCCGCGAAAACGCCGACCAGAAGGGACGAAAGAAGCGCTGTTACAAGCAGAAAGCAGATCCATTTTCTTTCCATGATGTTGTTGATTCCTCCGTTTGATTCAACTGGGTGCACGTTCGGTTCGCTGACTGATTCTAGACAGGTGTGAACTGTCCGGGTCGTTCATAAAAAAGGCGAGGACGTCCGGTCTGAACAGGCGGGATCGGGTATGATCGTGAACGATTCTATCATAAGATCCGGGGAATTACTATCCGGGCAATGTGATTCCGGACGGGTGTAAACGTTTCGTGTCGCATCTGTTCTGTACGGGTGGGTGTCATCCTGCACTTTATTTGAACCAAAAGCCGCTGTTTATTTGAGCCCGC
>JAFUBF010000294.1 GCA_017460325.1 Clostridia bacterium
GGGAGACCGGGAATTTCGCGGGCTGGTCTTTGACAGGAACATGACCGCTCACCTTTTCGGACAGGCGAGATGAACATTGGTCGCCTGGAATGCGGGACAGCAGAGTGTTCCGGGCATAAATGCACGGATAAGAAGAATCAGACGGGAGGAGCAGGGATGTCCATAAAAGACGGTGTGTCTTCGCTGCAAAATCGGGGAAAAAGCTGGGGGACCGATCACTGTCCACCAGGGTAACCCGTTCGGTTGCCATCAGCTGTATCCTTCTCGGTCTGCTGATCCAGATCATCGGAATCGGTCTGTACGGTGTGATTCTGTCGAGATCATACCGAACGCTGGCGTCAAATACGGCGCGGCAGGCGACAATATCTGTCTGGAACGGTTCTGAAATCGAAAAACTGACGGAGGATGTCCTCTCCGTTTACCACTCGCGCACAAGGCGGGAGCGCGAGGCCATGGATCCGGCAGAGTACCGGGTCCTGTACGCGGAGATTGAGAAAAACCGTCCCTATTACTATTTGATGGGAATGCTGCAGGGTTACTGCCGATACACCGATGTCTATGATGTCTATATCGCCGTACCGGATCCGGACAGCGGGGATCTGATTGTGATTGTTGATCCGGCTGAGGACAGTGGACTGGGTCCGGGTGACCGGAAGAATGTTTCGGTGGGATTCCTCAAAGCCTTTCACAGCTGGAACAAGGAAGAGGAACTGCAGCAGTACAGCCTGATGAACAAGGTCGGTTTTATCTGTACGGTGGCTGTTCCGCTGAAAAACCAGGATGACAAATTGGTTGCCTATCTGTTTGTGGATGTGACCCTGCGGGACATGTTCGCCGAACTGATGAAATACGCGATAGCAATTACACTGGCCACTGTGCTGGTTACCTGGCTGATTGCCTATAATCATGCCTCATGGATGAAAAAAGCGGTCATTGAGCCCATCAACGCGATTGCCGGCGCTGCCCAGACGTATGTATCCGACAAGCGAAGCGGTTCGGAGAAAACCAGCCATTTCACCGATCTGGGGATTCATACCGGTGATGAGGTGGAAAATCTCAGCCTGACCATGGCGGACATGGAGAAAAATCTCCTGGAGGTTGAAAAGGTTCTGACGGCGGCGACGGCCGAAAATGAACGGATCAGCACCGAACTGGGGCTGGCGCGCCGGATTCAGGCAGAATCGTTGCCGACGACCTTTCCGCCGTTCCCGGAAAGAACAGAGTTTGATATCTATGCCAGCATGGATCCGGCCAAAGAAGTCGGCGGTGATTTCTATGACTTCTTCCTGTTGATGCCGATCATCTGGGAATGGTCATTGCGGATGTATCCGGCAAAGGGGTTCCTGCGGCGCTGTTTATGATGATTTCCAAACTGCTGGTGGAGAACTATGCGTTCATCGGCGGAAGTCCCCGGGAAGTGCTGGAAATGGTGAACAACCAGATCAGCAAAAACAACCGGGAGCAGATGTTCGTGACCATCTGGCTCGGCATTCTGGATCTCAAGACCGGGCGCCTGACGGCTGCCAACGCAGGACATGAGTATCCGATAATGAAGCAGCCGGAGGACGATTTTAAGGTGATTACCGACCGGTACGGACTGTTTGTCGGAATCAAAGGCGGCATTCATTACCGGGATTATGAGCTTACGCTGGAAAAAGGCTCCAAACTCTTCGTCTATACCGACGGTGTGCCGGAGGCAACGGATGCAAACGAGAAAATGTTCGGGATGGACAGGCTTCTCCGGGCTCTGGTGGAAGTGGAGGAGGAAACGCCTCAGAACATCCTGAAACATGTACGCGAATCCATAGACGCATTTGTCGGTGACGCGCCTCAGTTTGATGATATCACGATGCTCTGCCTTGAATATCACGGGCCGGAGAAACCGGTCAGGGAATGTGAACTGCCTGCTGAGCGGGAGAATATCCCGAAAGCCATTGCCTTTGTTGATCAGGAGCTTGAGGCAATGGGCTGCCCCCAAAAGATACAGACCCTTTTATCGGTTGCCATCGATGAGATTCTGAGCAATATCGTTCAGTATGCCTATGGCACGGGGAAAGAATCCCTGAGCATGAGAATCGAGGAGACGGAGTCTCCCCATGGCGTCATGATCACCTTCGTGGACACCGGTGCTGCCTTTAATCCGCTGGAGGTATCGGAGCCGGATATAAGCCTTACTGCGGATGAGCGACCGACCGGTGGACTGGGCATCTTCCTGGCCAGAAAAATGGTGGATGAGATGAGCTATGAGCGCGTCGACGGCCGGAATATTCTTCGGATTACGAAGCAATTCTGAACCGGATCAGAACGGGTTAACCCTCCGGGAAACGTTGATAAGGGGATTCCCGACGAGGCGAAGTCAGACACTCTGCCGCAGACCGGAGATGACAGTCATCTGTTCCTCTGGATTGGTTTTGCTCGGATTATCCGACATATCTGCTCTGACATGGGAAAATCGATAATCGTTCGGGGTGCGGTACAACCGCACTCCGAATCTTTTTTTCCGGGTGTAGACCATAATGGCGCACAGGCTGCGATGAACGGGCAGATGATCGGGTGGGTACTGCCTTGGCTGTTCAGATAACTGACAGCGGGTCTGTAAGCCGGATTATCGTTGATTTCATGCTGCTTTTCTGGTAAACTCTGCTCAGATGAATCAGCATTGAACGTGTTCCTGTATGAACCTTTTCGGGACACAGGACGAAGGAGGAAAGTATGTCAACACCAGGCCCGGAAGATGTTAAGATGGCGCCCGAGAAGGCAGAAAAGATAAAAGAGGAAATTAAAGCGCTGAGGTTTGCCCGGATGCCGGATGCGATGATTAAAGATGCAATGACCAGACGCCATGATCTCACGCCGACCTGCGTCCAGAACTTCATGTACGAGGTTTTCGATCCGGAGGCGCCCAAAATGGAGACGCTGAAACCGATAAAGCGCGGTCAGAAAATCAAAAAAGAACGCAGGGAGAGTTGACAGCAGTGTGGAAACTGGACAGGATTTCAGAGCTGAGCAGAGCTGTAACGGGTTGCTTCTTTTTTGCATGCCACAAAACGGGATCTGTCAGAGAGAACCGTCGGAATAACAAGGGATAATCGTCGCCTGGAGATTTCGACGGTTTTTGATTTGTGTCAAAGACAGGTGAACTGCACGGCACACATGTGGCGGGGATTGTCGGGGCGAACTGGAACGGTTTTGGCACCATCGGCGGCGCCAATGGAGTTCGCCTTGCGGTGATGGAGAATCGGCGCGGAAAGCAATCCACTGCATGATGCAGTGGTCCGTGGGCTCAGGACTGTTTTGGCAGCCCAAAAGACCCGTATACCCGTTGTGGCGGCTGAGCTTCCGGCTTTTGTGGATTTTTCCTGTCTCTGCCCGCGCCTGGATATGTGCACTGACTTCGGAGATGACCGGGAAGGAAAGCACTGCTCAGGTCACGCTGTAAATTTCACTAAATTTTTGAGTATTTCCTTATTGATCTTTTACAGGTAGCGTGCTATATTGATGGAAAATAATAAAGTGAATGGAGGCAAGCGGTTTGAAGCGGCAGAAGGTATTTGATTACGACCGTCCTATCCGCATCCGTTCCGTAAAGTCTAACGGACTCGATATCATAATTTACACGATCATGTTTTCGGTACTCGCGGCGGCTGTGCTGCTGATCCTGTGCATGAAGGACGGCAAGTTCGGCGTGTACTTTGAATTATGGCGCGTTCTGGTCAGTATCCCACTGATCATCATCGCATACTTTGTACTCCAGCCGCTGAAGGAGTTAAGAAAATACGTGCCTCTTTTGGCGCAAAAGGCGACATGGACGATTGAAGATCTGATGAAGCTCACCAATAAAGACAGGCGCGAAACGGAGCATATCATGACCCGCGTGCTTGAGAGCGCCTTCATTGTGGATTCATCCTGCGAGAAACAGGGATGATCATAAATTCTATTTTGGAAAGGAAGCGAACCACAACTTATGGAAGTATTGAAACTCGTTGGTGTCCTGATCGTGGTGATCGGCTTCGCAATCAAGTTTGATACGATTGCGACGGTCGTAATCGCGGGCATCGTGACAGGCTTCGTGGCCAAGATGAGCCCCATGGACATCCTGAACACACTTGGAACGTCGTTTATCAGCAACAGAACGGCCACACTCTTCGTGCTTACACTGCCCTGCATCGGTATCTGCGAGCGGTATGGTTTGAAAGAGAAGGCCATTGACTTTATCCGGGGGATCAAGAACGCGACCACCGGCCGCGTTATCCTGATCTATCAGGCTATCCGTACGCTGGCTGCGGCCTTCTCCGTCCGTCTGGGCGGCCATCCGCAGTTTGTGCGTCCCGTAGTTGTGCCAATGGCGGAAGGCGCCGCTGTTGCCAAGTACGGCGAGATTGATGATGCGATGAGCGATACCATCCGCGGTGCGTCGGCTGCTGCCGAAAACTACGGCAATTTCTATGCGCAGAACTGCTTCATGGGCGCTTCGGGCACTCTGCTGATTGTGTCCACGCTGGTGGAGCAGGGATTTGAGGTTACTGCCCTGCAGATCGCCACATGGTCGATTCCGATTGCTGTGATCAGCATACTGGTTGGCGCGTGGCGCGATCTGACGCTTGACAACAAGCTCGCGAATATGGCGAAGGGAGGTGCTCGGAAATGACAGCTGCTCAAATCGTCGCTGAGGTTTTTTATTCCATCATCGGTATTATCTTTGCCCTGGTCGGTGTCAAGGCTCTGCGTGATCCCGGCGCTCAGAAGAAGGAGACGACGGCTGCGTTCTGGTTTGTCCTGGCGTTCACGTTTATCCTGGGCAACTACCTGCCGAAGTGGATCACCGGACTCTGCGTGGTGATCATTGCTGTGCTGACCGCCATTAACGGCGTAAAGCAGAGTGCAAACGATGTGCCAGATCCCCAGGCCGTCCGTGCGTCGGCTGACAGACTGGGATACAAGGTGTTCATTCCGGCACTGTGTCTGGCATTGGTGGCTGTGGTCGCTGCGACGCTGGGTGGTTCCGTGAAATCGCTCAGCTGGCTGACGGCCAACAACGCCATCGGTCTGTCCGGTGTGGTCGCGCTGATTGTGGCGCTGGTTCTGTTCAAAGCAAATCCCAGGTACATCGTGGTTGACGGGACGCGCCTGATGGATAATGTCGGTCCGGTGGGCATCCTGCCGCAGTTGCTGAGTGCTCTGGGCGCTCTGTTTACCGCCGCAGGCGTGGGTACTGTGATCGCCAACGGCGTAAGCGCCATCATTCCCGAGGGCAATCGCCTGATCGCCTGTATTGTGTACTGTGTCGCGATGGCACTGTTCACGATTATCATGGGGAACGGTTTTGCAGCCTTCTCCGTGATCACTGTCGGTATTGGCATCCCGTTCCTGATCATGCAGGGCGCGAACCCTGTTGTTGTCGGCGCACTGGGCCTCACCGCGGGCTACTGCGGCACCCTGTGCACCCCCATGGCTGCCAACTTTAACATCATGCCTGCTGCCCTTCTCGAGGTCAAGAACAAGTACGCCATCATCAAGAGCCAGCTCCCGGTCGCGGTGATCATGCTGGTGATCCATATTATCCTGATGTACGTATTTGCGTTCCGTTGATTCCTGCGGGGACTTGAATTTTCAGAGGTAATGCGATGAAAATATTACTAACGGCTTTTGAACCCTTCGGCGGTGATACCGTCAACCCTGCTCAGGAAGCGGTCAGGCTCGTGCCCGATACGGTTGCCGGCGCCGAGATCATCAAGCTGGATGTGCCGGTCGTTGTCGGCAAATCCGTGGCTGTCGTTCGCGAGGCCATGGAGCGTGAGCGGCCTGATGCCGTCCTGTGCATTGGCCAGGCGGGTGGACGCATCGGCCTGACGCCCGAGCGTGTGGCGATCAATATCGACGATGCACGCATCCCGGACAATGAGGGAAATCAGCCGATTGACCAGCCCGTCTTTGCAGACGGTGCGCCTGCGTATTTCTCGAACCTGCCTGTCAAGGCAATGGTTGCGGCGATTCGCGAGGCCGGCGTGCCTGCAAGCCTGAGCAACTCGGCCGGTACGTTTGTATGCAATCATCTGATGTACGGTGTGCTGTATCATATCGCAAAGAGCTGGCCGCAGATGCTCGGCGGCTTCATGCACGTGCCGTTCCTGCATGAACAGGTCATGAACCGGCCTAACACGCCGAGCCTGTCCACACAGGATATTGTGACGGGCATCTGTGCGGCGCTGAGCGCCATCGTCGCCAACGAGCAGGATGCTGCACATGTGATGGGCGAAATACACTGAGCGTGAAATCCGACGCATCCGTTTGCCTGAGTGCAGACGGGTGCGTCTTTTGGAAAAGTGAGAAAAGCCCTCCGCACCGCCACCCCTAGGGGAAGTAAGGGATGGGGATTGGAGGGTATCAGATGATCTTCAGATCCTTTTGCTTTCCCTTTGAAGGGGTGTTCCCTCGCATATTCCAATGCTTTTTTCCCGAATTCACCCGGTGCCATGGCGTCAAAGTACTGCCGTTGCCATTTTGTATAGTCCATTTGCTCCCGAATAATAACGGAAATAAAACGTTCCGCTTCAACTACTCCAAGAGCATCAGTAAGGCACTGCATTCCCCGGTTCATCACTTCGGCTGTGCTCGTAGTTATTCTTCTCCCTCCGTTTCTGTTACAAACTCAACTGGCGTTACCATCCGAATTCCATCGAATTGCTTTTTTAAAACCCAACAGCGAAAAACCGGGCACTGCCCCGTATGCCAAATTCATCGGCATGACGGCGTCCTCCGGCTTCCAGATCAGCCTGGCCCAGCATATCAGAAAATAAACCGATACACCGGAAAAAGCACCTTACAGAAGGCGCTTTTTCCGGTGTATCGGTTTCAGGCTTAGTCGTGGTCCTTGATATGCTGACAGAGATCAAACGCATATCCGGAGGGAGATACCATCATACAGGACTTATTGCTCTTGGTGTCGACCGTCTGGCCTCCCCGCGTACTCTTGAATCCATGCTCTGTCAGGAAGGCATACGCTTCATCAAAATCATCCACATTCATACGTATGAGGGTCAGGGCCGGCTGGACAGTGGACAGGTTTGCGATATCTACATGATGGCCGTTGGCATCCGCCATCCGAACGCTGTTGAAATCCGTCTTTCCGGTATTCGCCTGCAGATTGTGGCGGCGTTCAAAGCCCAGTTCCTCAAAAAGTGCGATGGCGGCCTCCCCGTCCTTTGTGACGATCAGCGGATTGAAAGATGTGATTTTCACAGTCAATTCCTCCTTATCTTAATTTGAAGTGATTGATTCGCCGTCTGCCATTTTACCACGGCAGAGGGACAGGTTTCAATACACAATCCGTTACACTCCTCCTGCGGCGAAAACCGTTTCAGAACGGGAACATCCACTTTGGAGGCCAAATCTCTTTGTCCACTGCTGCCCGTCCTGCGGGTCTGTGCGGCCTGTACGGTCTGAGATAAAAAGATGAAAGCGGTTCGAAACCATTTGGGGATCTCTACCGACATTTGAACCGGCAAAGTGAACGGTTCAGTCGGTTTGGATTGACTTTTCCAGACTTACGGGGTATGATACACCTGCCCATTTAGAACAGAAGGTGTTCCTTCGGAAAGGGAAATGTATGCACGAAAAGAAAAATCCCAACAAACCGTTAATCATATATTATGTCATTGCACTGGTTGTTGTCATGCTGCTCAATGCACTGCTGTTTCCGCAGATTGAGCGATACAGCGTGAAAAAGGTGCAGTATTCAGAATTTATCCAGATGCTGGAGAAGGGCGAAATCAAATCGGTTCAGATTGATGATACGTCCATTGCCTTTACGCCGGTGGAAACAGCGGCCATCATGCTTACCAATGACAACAAGGTCACGTATTACACGACCAACCGGGTCACGGCGGATGACAAGCTGGTGGAGCGGCTGACGGCGGCCGGCGTTTCCTTTGATCAGGTGGTTCCTGAGCAGATGTCGCCGATTCTCTCCTTCCTGATCAGCTGGGTGCTGCCTCTGGTGATTTTCTACGGCATCGGCATGCTCATGTTCCGTCGGATTGGCGGCAAACTGGGCGGTAACGCCATGTCCTTTGGAAAGTCCAATGCCAAGATTTACGTGGAGGCCCAGACCGGCAAGACGTTTGAGGACGTGGCCGGTGAGGATGAGGCCAAGGAGGCACTCAAGGAAATCGTGGATTTCCTGCATAATCCCCAGAAATACCGGGATATCGGTGCACGCCTGCCCAAGGGCGCACTCCTGGTCGGCCCTCCCGGAACCGGTAAAACACTGCTGGCCAAGGCTGTTGCCGGAGAGGCAAAGGTGCCGTTCTTCTCCATTTCCGGTTCGGAATTCGTTGAAATGTTTGTCGGCATGGGCGCGGCCCGTGTCCGCGATCTGTTCAAGCAGGCCGGAGAGAAGGCCCCCTGTATTGTCTTTATCGATGAGGTAGATGCCATCGGCAAAAAGAGGGATGCCTCCGGGTTCGCCGGAAACGATGAACGCGAGCAGACCCTGAATCAGCTGCTGACGGAGATGGACGGCTTCGATGCCGGCAAGGGCGTCGTTATCCTGGCGGCCACAAACCGGCCGGAAATTCTTGATAAGGCCCTGCTGCGGCCGGGACGTTTTGACCGGCGTATTCCGGTGGAACTGCCGGATCTGGCCGGGCGCGAATCCATCCTCCGGGTACATGCCCGGGCGGTAAAGACCGAAAGCGGCATTGATTACAACCAGGTTGCCCGCGCCACCAGTGGCTGTTCCGGCGCGGAACTGGCCAATATCGTGAATGAAGCGGCTATTGCGGCGGTCAAGAACGGCCGCAGCGCGGTAGCCCAGAAGGACCTCATGGAATCCATTGAGGTGGTTATTGCCGGCTATCAGAGAAAGAACGCGGTCATCTCCGAGCGCGACAAGCTGACGGTTTCCTATCATGAAATCGGACATGCCCTGGTTGCGGCGAAACTCAAGAACTCGGCGCCGGTTGAGAAGATTACCATTGTGCCCCGGACCTCGGGTGCCCTGGGCTATACCATGCAGGTGGATGAGGAAGAGCGGCTGCTCATGACCAAGGAGCAGATTCTCGACAAGATCACCACGCTGTGCGGCGGCCGCGCGGCCGAGGCGCTGGTATTCGGACGGATTACCAGCGGGGCCAGCAATGACATAGAGCAGGCGACCAAGCTGGCAAGGACCATGATCACGCGTCTGGGCATGAGTGACACGTTTGGAATGGTGGCGCTTGAAACGCAGAGCGGTCAGTACCTGAGCGGGGATTCGCAGCTGGTATGTTCGGATGAAACCACGGCCAGAATTGACACGGAGATCCGGGATACCATTGCCGGCTGCTATCGGGATGCGTATAAGATCCTGGATGACAACAGGGAAAAGCTGCATGAACTGGCCAAAGTTCTCCTTGACAAGGAAACACTGACCGGAATGGAATTCATGGCGATTCTCGCCCCCAATCAGCTGCCATCAGCGGATGCGACGCAGAAAACGGAAGAAATTCCGGAGACGTCCTATCAGGTTCGCGGGGACTCCGAGCACAAAGACGATGACGGGGACAGAGCCGATACGGGCAGTGATTATACGGTCTCAGATGGTGAAACGGAATAAACCAGGAACAGAAATAAACGGACAGAGGAATCCGGTTCGCCGAATTCCTCTGGTTTTGTTAAAGGGGCGAAGATCATGAAAACAGGCGATGCGTTCCGGGCCAATCAGGCGGCACTGGAAGAATCATTGAGACAGGCAGCGACGGCGGATGAGGCGACGGCGGCCATCCGGGTCGCGTTTGAACGGACAGCTGCCCTCATGGCGCAGGAGGAGACGGATGAGGTGACACGTCAGCGGGTACAGGCAGTGCTGGCGGTGGCAAAAGAGTCCGGAAGCTTTCTGCGTTCCGCTCATGCGGAGGGGACACTGGTGGCCGATCAGTCCGAAGAGGAAGAGAGCGGGCAGAACGGAATCAACAGGACGTTCCAGTATTTCGGCCTCGGGATCCTGGCGACTCTGGTGGTCTATGAGCTGATCAATGGTGCATGGGTGCTTGCCTTTATGGCCGTCATAGGGGCTCTGCTGGTCTATATCGGGCTGAACGGGACCAGGCCGGATCAGGCACAGAAATGGAAAGCGGAGGGAACGGTGCACTTTGATTCGGATCGGATTGTCCGAACCATGTTTTCCGTGTGTGAGGCCATTGATATTGCGGTGCAGGACCTGGCAATCATCGATTCGGAGCAGACCGTGAGAAAGGTGAGCGGACAGGAGGAGGCACTGCTGGACTTTGTCAGTGCGCTGCTTGAGGCGAAAGAGAGCGGACGGGCGGACCTGGTGGCGGACAGCGTCGCAGAGGCGGAGCAGACCCTGCGCCGCATCGGCATTCAGGCTGTTCGCTATTCGCCGGAGAATACGGCCATGTTTGATCTGCTGCCCACAGTCGGTCCGAGCCGGACGGTTCGTCCGGCGCTCCTGAACGGGGACCGGATTATACGTCGCGGGGTGGCGGCGGTTCAGATGCAGGAGGTGGGCCGATGAAGATTCTCGGATTTGATCTAGGAGACGGAGAAAGCGCGGTTACTATCCTCGATGAGGCGTCGACGGTTGAACCGCGTGTCATTCCCATTGACGGGAAAGTCAGCATCCTGTCTGCCGTGGGGGACCGGGATGGAAAGATTGTGGTCGGTGAGGCGGCAAGCGTTTTGCTGGGCTCCACCAATACGCAGGTACGCTTTAAATCCCGCTACCTGACGGATCCGGGGGCGCATGTGGAGATCCGCCGGTTTGCGCAGGGGGTCTGCAGCGAACTGACGCGCACTGAGCCTGCCCTGATGGCCGAGGTCAGTTCCACCGTCGTCGGGTGTCCCGCCGGCTGGGGCGAGGGACGGAGGGCCCAGTACGCGGCCCTGATGGAATCCGCCGGCTTCCCCAATGTCAGCGTTGTCCCGGAATCCCGGGCGGCGTTCATGTATGCCCGGCATGCCCGGGGGCTGCGGGTAGATCCTGCCCTGATGCAGAAAAGCGCCATGGTGATTGACGTGGGCTCAAGTACCACGGATTTTGCGTATATTGTGGACGGGCATCAGCAGAGCCTTTCGCTGTTTGGCAATACCAGTCTGGGCGGGGGACTCATGGATGACCGGATCCTTGAAAAGTGTGTGAATCTGTCCCGGGACAGGGACAGACTCCGGGAGGTCATGGCGGAGAGCCCGGCCTGGCACAGTTACTGTGAACTGGAGGCCAGACGGCTCAAGGAGCGATATTTTCTGGATGAGGAAAAATGGAAAGAGACGCCGCTGAAGAAACGGATTGTGGTGTGCTATAAGGAAACGCTGTCCCTTGAGCTGCAGCTGGATGCCCAAATGGTCCACGACCTGATTACCGAGCCGATTCCGGCTATCGGGGGACGAAGCTTCCTTGGCTGCCTGCAGGATGCGCTCAATGCGGCGGTCCAGGTCAGCCGGGACAATCCGCCCAAGGTGGTCATCCTGACGGGCGGCGCCTCCCGGATGATGTTTTTACAGGAGGAATGCCGGGCCGCCTTTAAGGATTCCCTTCTGATCCTTTGTCCGGAACCGGAGTGTTCCATTGCCCGGGGACTGGCGTACTGCGGCAGAGTGGATGAAAATCTCCGGGTTTTCCGGAATGAAGTGGCTTCCATGGCTAGGGGTGAGGTTCTCAACACACTGGTGAACAAAAGCGTACATGAACTGTATGAGCCGATTGCAAAGGCGCTGTATGAAACCGCCGTGGAGAGCGTGGTGGAGACGGTCAACCTGTGGAAACGCGGGGGAATTGACACCATTGATGAACTGGACAGCGTACTGACGGAGCGGATCTCCAGGGATTTTTCCGGTGAGGCGGTCCGGGAGAGGCTGACGGAGACCATCCGGGACTGGCTGGACCGGCTGACGGACAAACTGCAGGATCAGCTGATGAACCTGTGTTACCGCTGCGGGGTTCCGCCGGAAAAGATGACGCTGAACAGTACCCACGTGGATACCGGCCTGAACAGTGTAGATCTGTCCCTGACGGATGCCATGGGAATGGATATCCTTTCCGGAATCATCGGGGTGGTTCTGGCGGCCGTCGGCGCCGCACTGTGCGGGGGCGGCGGCGTGGCCATTCTTGGCACCGGCCCGGTGGGCATGATCGTTGGCGCCTCGGCCGGCCTTCTCCTGGCCCTTCTGGGCAAATCGACACTGGAAAAGGCACTCCGGGGCGTGCACATTCCGCTTCTTATCCGGGCCGTCGTGACGGAGGGTGCGGTACGTAACGGACTGAAACGTCAGGAAAAGGCCATTGAGGGGGAGATCATCCGGGCTCTGGCGGATCCCAGAACCGGATTTGCCGCGCGACTCTCCTCCAGCCTGGCGGAGACGCTGGGTGCTCAGATGGAAAAACTGGCCCGGGACGCTGAGATGTCCATTACTGCCTGACATGGAAGGAGGCCCGGAAATGGCCGGCCAATTCCCTGGGAGGCGTAACGAGACGGAATGTCGGTTGACTTTGTACCCCGCTGCAGACGTTTCACTCTGAGCCGGTTCCGGGCAGGACCTGTTCCTTCCTGAAAGAATCGGCGTGGCGGGACTGGGATGAACGAAATGGATGTGATATAATCCCTGAGCAGGTGCGAAAGAAATGATTAAGACAGGGCCTGTCTGCGGCCATTCAGGGGATCTGAGGCGGAGGTCAGCATAGGCGCAGCACCTGGGGGATCTTCCCTGACACATTTCTGAAACCGGGGGGATACTGTGATTGTGAAAAATGGCCTGGTCTATATCGACGGGGCTTTTCATCGGAAGGATATCCGAATCCGGAAAGGACGGATTTCCGAAATCGGAACAATGGAGGCAGAGCCGGGTGAATCCTGCCAGGATGCGCAGGGACACTACATTCTGCCGGGATTTGTGGACATCCACATTCATGCCTTTGGCGGCGCGGACTGCATGCGCGGGGAGGCGGATGTCCGGAAAATGAGCCGGGAGCTCCTGAAAACCGGCGTAGCGGCATTTGTGCCGACCACCATGAGTGCGGAAACAGAGGAAACCCGTGAGGCACTGGCGGGCATTGAAGCGGTGTGTACCCGTCCGGAACACGGCGGTGCCAGGGTGCTGGGGGCGCATATGGAGGCGCCGTTCCTTTCGCCTCTGTACAAGGGAGCGCAGCGCGGGGAATGCCTGTGTCTTCCCTCGCCTGAGAGATATCGGGAGCTCGTCGGGGATTGTACGTGCGTACGAATGATGACGCTGGCGCCGGAACTGCCGGGGGCCATTCCGCTGATCCGTGCCCTTCATGAACAGGGGATCATTCCCTGCGCGGCGCATTCGGCTGCGACAGCGGAGGAGATACACCGGGCGGCGGATGCGGGCCTGTCGCAGATTACGCATCTGTTTAATGCCCAGCCCCCGCTCCATCACAGGAAACCCGGCGTTCCCGGCGCGGGACTGGCAGATGACCGACTGGCTGTCCAGATCATCGCGGACGGGATTCATCTGCATCCGGACGTGCTTCGTATTGCGGCCCTTTGCAAGGGCAGCCATGGAACGATTCTGATTTCAGATTCCATGGAGGCGGCAGGACTGCCGGATGGAAACTACGAGCTGGGGGGACAGCGGGTCATCGTCTCGGAGGGAGCGGCACGCCTTGAAAACGGAGTGCTGGCAGGATCGACCCTGCTGCTGCATCAGGCGGTACGGAACATGATCTGCCTGGCTGGAATCCGGCCGGAAACGGTCATTCCCATGGCGACCTCCACGCCGGCAAATGCCCTGAGGGCATCGGATCTGGGCCGGATCGCTGTCGGTGCCTGCGGGGTGCTGGCGGAGATGACTCCCGAATGGAACTTTGTGAGGACGGTCTGTGAGGACAGTTCCCTGTAAACCGGGGCCTGTCCGGAACAGGGAATATACAGAAAGAAGCAGAGGAGATTACATGGAACACGAACAGATTCTGCGAATCAATGAACTGGCAAGGAAGAAAAAGACAGTCGGCCTGACACCGGAGGAAACGGAGGAACAGGCGGCACTGCGCAAACAGTATATCTCGGAATACCGGGCCAATGTGGAGGCACAGCTTCGGAATGTCCTGGTGGAGCAGGAGGACGGAACCTATAAGCCACTGGTGAAAAAAGGCTGAACGGAGAAAAATCGGGGGACAGCCCCTGAGAAAGGCGAAAAGTTCAAATGACCACTCCCTGTCCGGAATGACCGGCGGACCTGAGGTCGATTGAACGTGAAAAGCAGGTCAGGATGGAAGTAATCAGGCGATTTCAACCGGAAATCATGCTCATGCTGAGCAGCGTATGCGGGATCATTGCCGTATTCGTGCTCTTCTCCCGGGCAATCGGGAAGAAGCGGAAACGTGCACTGATGATGATTGAACTCAGTGCCATGGCGCTGCTGATCTCCGATATGCTGGCATACAGGTTCCGCGGGAATGTCACCCGCCTTGGGTATTATATGGTGCGGATCAGCAACTTCCTGGTGTTTTTCCTGATCCTTGCGCTGGTGTACAGCTTTAACCTCTACCTGATTGACCTTCTGACAAAGGAAGGACAGCTGAGCCGGGTTCCCCGGCGGCTGCGGGCGGCTGAGCTGCTGCTCTTTATCGGAGCGGTGCTGCTGATCCTGTCGCAGTTTACAGGCCTGTATTACACCTTTGATGCCACCAATCACTACCGACGGTCCCCGGCCTATGCGCTGTGTTACCTGTTCCCCATGATGGCCATGTTTATGCAGCTTTCGGCCATTTTGCAGCTCGGCGGCAAACTGAAAAAAGGCGTTCGGATTTCCCTGGCGCTGTTTGCCCTGCTGCCGTTTGTGGCCTCCGTCCTGCAGTATTTCACGTATGGCGTTTCCCTGATCAACATGACCATGGTCGGGATGGCGGTGGTGGTGTTCATTTTCGCCCTGGTCGACCTAATGAGACAGTGGACCGGGCGGCCCGGCATGAGATTGAAGCCCTCAGACGGGAACAGAGAGATATTGAACGGCTGTATCTGCAGACGGCCCAGGCACTGTCCCGGGCGATCGATGCAAAGGATAAGTACACGCACGGTCATTCCGCGCGGGTGGCCAAGTATTCAAGGATGATTGCCGATCTGGCCGGAAAAAGCGAAAAGGAATGCGATGAGATTTATTACACCGCGCTTCTTCACGATGTGGGCAAGATTGGCGTTCCGGATGTCATTCTGAACAAGGAAGGAAAACTGACGGACGGGGAGTTTGATGCGATCCGTCAGCACCCGGTGATCGGGAAACAGATTCTCTCGATTATCACCCAGTCCCCCTATCTGAGTATCGGGGCCAATTATCATCATGAACGGTATGATGGCAGGGGGTATCCGAATGGGCTGAAAGGGGAGGATATCCCGGATGTGGCCAGGGTGATCGCCGTGGCGGATGCCTATGATGCCATGACCTCAAAGCGCAGTTACCGGGAGCCGATTCCCCAGCAGCGGGTGCGGGAGGAACTGGTGAAGGGACTGGGAACCCAGTTTGACCCGGTCTACGGGCGAATCATGCTGCGGCTGATCGACGGGGATACCGATTACCAGATGCGGGAAAAAGTGGAGGTCCGGGAACTGCTGGGGAATACCGAGCTGGTCTGCGAGGAATACCGGTCCACCGTTTCCGAGGGAATCCGGATTTTCGAACATGCAACACATATTCATCTGCACAGTCAGCCCGCGGAAGGGATCACTCCGCAGGAGGCGATCCCTTCCATGGTCCTTTTTGATTCTCTGGATGAACGGATTCATACCGGAGAGGCGGAAAAGAAGGAACTGGTGTATTTTGAGTATGCCGAGATCCGCTTTGATGGCAGAACCGTCTGCTCCGGTGCGCGGAAAATCCAGGTGGAATCTGCGCCTCTGGAGGGCGCCGATTCCGATAGCGGCGATAGCCGGGGAACGGATTATGAGGTCGAGGCGGTCCGTTGCATGGACCATGCCCTGATAAAGCTCAGTGACGGGACGCGGCGCATCTGCATTACAGTGGCGCTTCCGGACAGTTCCAGGTATCTTTACCTGGCGCTGACCGGCGAACACTGTACCCTGGGAAATCTTCTGGTTTCGCAGGAGGAGAAGGCGACGGACGGGTCGGAGATTCCGCGGATCATGGACAGGGTCACCTATATCGACGGGCCTGCCGGAGATGTGCCCAATGTGCAGGTGGACGGATACCGGACAGCTGCCACGGAAGGGATTCCGGTCCGGGAGGGACTGGCGCTTCGGTTCCATTCCATGAGCCTTCCGACGGCCCGTCTGGTCTGGCACTGTCCGTACATTGTGCTGTTTCATTCGGATGACCGGAAGGTATACGGACACGGGTATCATGAGTATGCCCTTATCCGGATGGATGGGGAGAGCTGGAAGAGCGGGGCTTACTCGGAAAACCGGATGCCGGACCGCAAGACAGAGGAATTTCCCGGCTGGGAAAGCTTTAAAATGCTCAACCGGCAGGGATTGGATTACGAGGTGCATTTCCATGTAAAGGGAAATGTGGTCCGGACGGAAACGGAGAACCTGGGGATCGTGATTCGCAATGAGACCACGGTCCTGGAGACAGGGAAAACCATCTATGCAGCGGTTACGGGGGATCAGTGTGCGCTGACCGATATCCGGATCCTGGAGCCCTGACAGGGCTTTCGCAGTGTGTTTCAAACCGATGCCGGATAACCGGCTTGATCGGAGAGAGATAGTTTATTAAAGAAAGAGGAATGAA
>JAFUBF010000295.1 GCA_017460325.1 Clostridia bacterium
CTCTCTTGTCGAAGAGGCAACATACGCATATTCGCGATTAGGACCACGTCTTGCAATAAACATTGAATCCTCCACTTGTCAATGTAGGTGTAACTTAAATCTTACACTTACATTTTACACCAAGTGGAGAATTAACGCAAGAATTATCCGAGAATTATTTTTCAGACTCTCCCCATAAAACAAGGATTTCCGAGATGAATTTTCAGAATATTATTCAAATAAATATGCGGAAATTCAAGTGTAGGTGTAGGAAATCCCTAGTGAAGTCAAGCTTACTGAACTGCTCTTCCTGTTGGACACGGGACGGCCAGAACAGGATTTTCTTCATCTGGATGGATTGCCGATTCAATGGCTACACGGAAGAGGGACTGCGGGCATGGGCGGACAGGCTGGAATACTACCTGGTGGAGGATTGAGAAACATCCACAAGATGGATGGACTGAGTGGGAATGCCGGGAGTGTGGTTGCTGATGTGACTGTGCTCCCGGTGTTTTTTTGCCTGCTTTTCTTCTTGATATGTGTGAAAAGCCACGGTACTGTAGTGGCTAGAGGGAGAGGATGGACAGTCAGAATTCGAAGGCGGTGGATCCTTGACTTTTGGGGGTTCTGGGCTTACCATAGTAATCAAGACGGGTAACGTATGCCCACCTGTCGACGATAGCCTTTGGAAGGAGCGGTTATGAATGAGCAAGATTGAAAAGAACCACTGGCATCCCGGCTATCTCGGAGCTATGGAAATCGAGCTTAAAGAGAATAAAGCTGATCTGGACTTCGATGAATACCATAAGCTGAGTAAAGAACCGCTTGAAATTGATTTGCTAATCATAGAAAAGGCCAAAGGGTTAGTAATCAAGAATGAGATTGGGTCGATTTTCAGACAGTTCAACGTTACGGAATATAAATCCCCTGGGGATGACATGAACATAAGCAACTATGTCAAGACGGTTGGTTATGCATGCGTTCTTAAGGGAACAGAGCCCCACGTTGATGATGTTCCACTTTCCGAATTAACCGTAACATTAGTGAGAGATGAATTTCCGGAAGCACTTTTCAGATCTGTCGAACAGGAGGGAGGCACTTACGAGAAGAAATTTTCTGGAATATACTATATCTACGGCTTGTTTAATTTTCCAACACAAGTCATTGTTGGGCAAGAACTGGATCCGAAGCTACACCCGAGTCTAAGAATATTGAGCAGGAATGCAAAGGAAGAAGACATTGAAGAATTCATTCGTATGGTGCAAGCGTTCACCGATTCTGAGGATCAACAGAATGCAGATGCTGTTCTCCAGGTTAGTATAAGTGCCAATGCGGAAGCCTTTGAAAACGTGAAAAGGAGGAATCCAGATATGTGCAAGGCCATGAAAGATCTCATGAAAGAAGAGATTCAGGAAGAACGTGTAGATGCGGCCGAGCAGGAACGCGTAATTAACATCAAGAGCATGATGGAGAATCTGAAATTGTCTGCAAGTCAGGCAATGGATGCCTTAAACATCCCCATCTCGGAGCAGAGAAAATACATTGCGATGCTGTAGCGCAGAATCAGACCGAGTTCTGCCCTCCAATTCCCACCCCATGATTCCCATCGAGGTGGCGATGAAGAGGGCTTTGCTTTGTTTTAATCACTTGGGTTCGTCTGAGAATGACGAACGCGATAAATGCTGTACATTTTGCATTACCTTTGGAATCGCTGAACAATCGATACAAGGCGTATGGTTTTTCACGTCTGTCCACAGAAGCTGAGGACAATTTACACAGGAGAATAAAACCACAGTACGATGACTGGTGTAAGTTCATGTATCGGATGATTCAAAGCTGAACTGAAAGTCGAATCTGCTCGGCCTGACAGGCCGGGCATTTTTTATCTTTCCAACCTCATTTTCCTCTCTCCGATACATTTCAGGCCTGTAAACGGGACAGCAAGGCACTATACCAGAATTCCCGGATACCTGTTTCTCTCCTCCCGACTAACTGGAAAACCGTGTTCAGGTTCCATCCACTATCCAGCTTTCCACCTCAGATGCAGCAGCAAACTTCTCAAATGCTTCCTTCCCGCGGGTGAGAAGGTTTCCGAGGTCAGTCTCCTCTTCAAAGCAGTAGACCACCGCAAGGATATCCTTTGTCCGCTCTGTAACCATTGCGCGGGTAGAGTCCGACATGGAGGAACCGAAGATCCCATCCTCATCGGCAAGGACCAGCATGTTTTCCATGTCCAGGAACGCTTTCCCGATGCCGGTATACCCCTCGCCCTCGACGGCCCTGCGGAAGAGGATGGGCCCATGAATGTGCTCAAGATCATACGAGCCGACGGACAGTCCGCTCTCGACGGAAAGCAGATTGTTCACATCCACTACCGAGTTGATGCGGTACAGTTCATCGCCCCGGCGAACCCGGCGGATCAGCGCCTCGGACGAGACCCGATACCTGCCCGGATTTCTGCCAAACGCCTTATAGGCAGCCCGGCTTCCCCGGATACCGGGAATGCTGTCCCATTCCCGTCCCTCGGTTTCAGCCCTGACTCCGGGCAGCACCTCGCTGTCCATGTATGCCCAGAATGCCGCATCCGATTCCCGGACGTCCGCGTGAAAACGGAGAATCCCCAGCCGGATTGCCGAATAGACAGACAGCAAACTCCTGTCAATGCTGATTTCAACCTTCACGTTTTATCCTCCCAAATCAGTTGCCGCCGGCTTTATCTCCCGTCCCATCCGGTCAGTGGATCCCCTTGTATCCGGGAACCCGACTTTCCCCGCTGCAGCGCCGGACAGGGAATCGGTGATCCGGTCCTGCCCGGCGCCATTCCCATGAACCTCTGCGTATTTGTTATCATCCCGGGCTCAGTCCAACGGCCACACTGTCCCCGCCCGGGCAGGCCCGGTCATCTGCCGGGTCCGGAATCTCTGCCCGTATTATAGCACAGGCAGAGATCCCGGGCAGCTGCAAAAAGCAGCAACTTTCGGGACAAAAGTGCGCTACTTTCAGATGCCTGACCCTTTCATCTCGCTATTTCGACAATCTTCCGGACCGCCCGGTCCGCATTCTTTCTAAGCCCCGGTACGCTGTAAAGCTCCCCATATCTGTCCTGAAACCCGGCCGCTACCTCCCGCCAGCTTGTCCCGTCCATGCACTCTCTTTCCACAACAAACCGTTCCCGTTCACTGAGGACCAGCAGCCAGGCATCCACATAGGCAACAAGGGTCGATCGGTTGCCGTACTCCGCCCGTTTCCCTGCGATCTCCGCCTCAATCTCCTGCAGAAAAGCCGGGGATATCCCGTCCGCCATCCGCTGGGCCAGCTGACCTGTCGGATCCCCCGGGTCGCTTCCGTGCGGCACCTGGGACCATTTCTGTGTGACTGAAACGGAGTTCTCAATCTCCTGACTCCGGATCTCCCCGGCGATTTTCTCCAGTTTCCCGATTTCTGTCTTCAAAAACGCACAGCGGGCCACGTTTTCCCTGTAATGCGCCAGACAGGCATTAACCTCTTTCGGTTCCATTCTGCCCTCCCTGTTTGCAGCGGACTGTCCCGCCGCCATTCAGCTTTTTCACTTTCCCCTCCTGCCCTGCGACTGGCACGAATCCGCAGGATCTGCCCCATTACTCGATGCGCCGGATAATCAGACTGTCTACCGGAACCGCGTACAGATCCGCCAGCCGGACCAGGTGCATCGTGCACGGCAGAAAATCCCCGCTTTCCCAGTGAGAGACAGATCCAGGTGACACCCCCATCATCTCCGCGATATCCCTGCCTCTGTACCCTTTCCTCATGCGAATTGCCCGCAAATTCATGCCCGTGGCCATCAGGTCGATTTTTTTGCCCATCTGTCTCCGTCCTTTCTGTTTTCCGTCATTGTCTCCGACTTGCATAAACGTCCCTGTCCCAAATCCGTTCCCGGTTCCTCACCCGGAAGCTGTATCAGCTTTGCCTCGATCACCCCTCTGCCCTGCTCATAGCATTTTCTCGCCACTTCCATGTAGTGCCCCATGGCATCGGCAGATGCCGCCGTACACCTGATTTCGTACTGAAATCTCAGGACCACACTGTCCTCCCGACTCTCCGTCCGGAGTGGCGGGAACTCGACAGGTTTTGCTTTTCTCCCCATTCTCGCATTTCCTTTCTGCGCCCATCCGAGGGAAACTGCCCTCAGGTTCCTGAGACCCGGGATCCAGCGTCCCGGGTCTTTTCACATCACTCCCTCCGGGGATTTCTCGTTTTCCCGGATTCGCTTTTTCCACCGCTGACCCGTCGCCGGGATGGAATCATCTGCATTCCCGGCTCCCTGCAGCATACCTCCCCCTCTTTTGCCTCCTGCTTTCCTGGCGCCTTGACCGGGTCGGCCCTTTCCGCCGACTCAGTCCGCCCTGAGAGAAACCCTTCCCAGCTGATCGCAGAAATCACACAGAAACACCGTCCTGTCCCCGAATTTCCGGTAATACGGATACTCGGCCGGGCGACCCGAGATGGGTTTCCCGCAGATCGGGCACCGGGTAGAGAAGACTCTGAACCGGTTGCTGCCGGTAATTTCCACCAGTGCCGATTCCGGTACCGTGTAGTTCAGGCTCCACGGGTTTACACCGGAGAATCCGTCTGTTTTCCCGTTCCATCCCTCCGGCGGCGTTTCCCGTTCCGGCGCCCCGTTTCCCTGTTTTCGGCGTATCGTTCCCGCCATCATTCCACCTCCTGCAGATACATCGCTTTTACATAACCGCCCCTGAAGACTCTGGCCCACAGTTCACCCTTTTTGCTGTAACGCCATCCCAGGACGCTGATCCGTGCCCCGGCTTTTATTCGCGTCATGAACCTGCCATCCGGGGTTTCCCGTTTGTTGACCGGCCCCTCCGCGGTGATGGTATACACCCTCTCCCGAATCGGCATATCCAGATAACTGACATCCACCCAGCCGCTTTGCCCACTTTCCGTCGTTATCCTGGCGTACCCGTTTCGAATCTCGTGGATCTCCCCTTCCACGCCATACCGGATCGTCCCAACGCCTGCCGCCTCCCTGTCCGGCGCGGCACGAACCCAGACCCATTCCCCCTTGCGGACGGCACAGACAAATGCTGTCTGTGCCTGCGCAGAGAACACCATCGCCACCAGAATGACCACCCAAAGAGCCACGCGGATGGACAAACCTTTTCCCCTGTTCAACACAGTTCCTCCTCCTGTTCCTCTGACAAAGCCCGGTAGTCTCTGCCTTTTTCTCTTGCCACCTGCAGGGTATATCCTCTGCCCCTTTCACAGATCCGGTCTCCCATGTCCTTATCCAGTCCCCTGAGTTCATCCAGCAGCCAACCGGAGGAGATCACGACTCTCTTCCCACTCCGGGAACAGGCCTCTATGACCTCGCGTGCCACCTTCACGTCCTCATCCACCGGTTCCCCGTCCGGGTCGGTCTCCCCTTCCGCTCCGAGGAAATCGTCAATGTACAGCACATCCCACTCCGTCAGCTCCTGAATCCGGCTGTCATGCTCGTCTTCAAGCACTTTGGCCTTGAACAGGATCACCTCCTTCGGCCAGTCCATGTACCTCACTCTCAGATTTTGCCTCAGAAATTCGCGGCAGATGGCCGAGCAGATGTGCGTCTTGCCACAGCCTGGTGCGCCGCCGATATAGAGCCATCCGGAACTGTCCTGCACGTACCGCTCTGCCCGCTGCCGGATCCGCACCTGCCAGTCCTCACTCACTGCGAAGGAATCAAGCGACAGTTTCTGCCTGATCCCCACCGGCTGTCGTTTTTGCAGTGCTTTCCAGCTCCTCCGGAGTTTCATGCATTCGCACTCCACCATGATGGAGTAGAAACGCCTGTCATTCCGCACTTCCTCGATCAGGCCTTTGTTCCTGCACATCGGGCAGTCAATTCCATCCGCCTCATCCAGGTGTCCTTCAGACCGGTTATACAGATCCACCTTGCACTGCAGACCGTCGCGAAGCTCCTCCTGCCGTTTACGGAGTCGGGCCGACACCGGTGCCGGTTCATTTGCCGGCTTTCCATCAGACGAAGGTTGATTCCAGATAGCGTTTAGCGCATTCCGGAAGATCACCCGGATATTGTCCGGCAGGGTATTCCCCTCCTCGATCTGGCCCGCTTCCCGCATCTGCTCCATGATCTCTTTCAGCCTTCCCTGCGCCAGCAGATCCCCGTACTGTTCCTGAATCTCCGCATCCGTCATGCTGTCCACTCTCCTTCTGTTTTCTCAGAATCCCACGGATATACCGCCAGGTAACAGATCCTCCCTCTTTTGCGATCCGGATCGCCTTCAGGACACTCTCGCAGCTGTTTTCAGCCAGAAGCTCCATGGCAATGTCCTCGTCCATCGGCGCAAAGTCAGCACCACAGCTCCTCATCATCCGCTCGATCGCCGGGATCTCCGTTTTCCTCTGCCTCTGCAGCTTATCCAGCTCCTCGTCGGAATACGCCTCGCCCAGATGCACCTCATGGTCTGCCTCGCGCGCGCACGCGCACGCGCCTTTTATATATAAATCTATATCTTTATTTATCTCTTTATCTTTCTCTTTATCTTCTGTGTTATGAAGTGTTATAGAATCATGTATATAAGACTCAGATAATAAACCACTAACACTACTACTACATCCCAAATCCGGGCATCCGTATGCATCTCTGTGCATGGCCCTGCATACACCGACATGCTCATCTCCGTTCCGCTTGTCTGTGCATACCTGGGCAGGTTCAGCATCGGTCTGCTGCATTTTCACCGTTTTGCGGGTACTCTCAGCGGGAACTTCGCCCTCTTCACACGGACTGTCCTTATCACCGTCCTGACCAGACATGACACTGTCAGCATCCGGGCATCCGTCTGCATCTGCGGGATCGCCTGTGCATGCCCGGGGATGCATGTCTTCATTCTCCATTCCCGTGCACCTCCGAGAATGACCGGCATCGCTTTCCATGCCTGTATATGCCTGTACATGCTCCTCATTCTCCGTGTCTGTCCATGTCGGAGCATGTTCAGCATTCCTGTCCATGTCTGTGCACGTCTGAGCAGGTTCGGCATCGCTGTCCGTATCTGTGCACATCTGAGCATGTTCGGCATCGCTGTCCATGTCTGTGCACGTCTGAGCATGTTCGGCATCGCTGTCCATGTCTGTGCACGTCTGAACAGGTTCGGCATCGCTGTCCATGCCTATGCACACCCGTGCATGTTCACTGCCATTCTCCATGTCAGCGTGTGCACTCTCATGTCTGGCATTTCTCCACCATGCTTCCGCTGCCTTCTGTGCATGTTTCCTCCGGGAAGCAAGGACGGCATCATTCTTTTGCCGCTCTGTCTCCATCCTCTGCTTAAGAAAACGATATGCCATAATCTGAGCCGGCTGGAACTCACCGATATCTGTTTCCTCGCCGGATGCGGCATACCTGGTCAGCGCATAGAGCACCGGGAAAGCCTCATTCCCAGTCATTTCCTTGAGAATGGTCATGTCGTCGATGTTGAAAACCACTCCGTCATTTCTTTTCTGCAGTTTGTTCACCTGTCCTTGTTGATCTGTCTGTTTCTGTTTACTCGGTGTGAAGTTGACGGATCTCAGAAGGGAAGATCTTCATCATCAATCTGTACCGGTTTAAACTCCTGCGATTCATTTGTAACATTTTCAGGGACGTCTCTATGCAGTGTACGCCTTGCAGGGACGCTGTATTCCTGGTCGAGGATGCAGTCAACCGTCCGTGCCTGAAAGGCTCTTACAACGGTTCTGACGCTCCTGTCCTCCGCTTCGTATTCCTCTTCGCGGAAAAGCAGTCCGACCTTCTTTCCCTGGAATTCATCCAGATTCAGGGGCCACTTAATCCGGAATCCCCTGTTCGACCTTTCGATGCAGCAAAGCAATCCCTTGAATCCCGGGTTGGTCAGTCCCTCCCGCGTATAGGGAAAAACGTTGTACGTTCCATGCCATCTGGCCGGCCTGCCGCCCTCCGTTTCCCTCGCCTTCATCCTCTGATACTGTTTCGCGAAGAAATCCTTATATTTCCCTTCCACGATGTCAAAACTGACTGTAACCATTATCGTGCCGGTTCTCGGTGTGACCTTTTCCTCCATTTTTCTGATCTCACAGACATACCCGCCGGCCGGAAGCCGTTCCAGCTCGCCATCGTATGCCTGTGCCTGATCATAGTCCTCTGGTTTCCGTAACACTGTCATTCGCTCCTTTCGCATTCTTCGTGTACCCTGGTTCTGCCCCTCAGCCAGGTTCCCCTCTTCGCTTTCGTTTCCGACCCTTCCACCGGCCTCTGTCCATGCGCTTACCGGATTCGTCTGTTCCCCCGGAAACGACACGAATTTGAGGATTTGCCTGCAACGGAAAGAACTTTTCTGGCTGCACATTTTCTGCCCGTTCTTCCCGTCATGCGTCCAGGGGAATACAGAAAGCCGGACGCACAAAACCGGAGGACGCTCTACAGATCCCTCCCAGGGCAGACGTTCCCCCGGGACAAATGCCGCAATGTTGTCCTTGACACCTAAGCAGCATTGAGATCTGTACAACCTCCCACCAGCCGTATGCATCCGGCGATGGTTCTGTTTCATCCCCGCCCTGGATGGGAAGGATCTGAAACGGAAGATGATTGATCTGTTGAAAATGCGTGTCCTCTGATCTGACGGGCCGTACCCTTCTTTGAAAGAGTCCGATCCTCCAGGCTGCCGTCCACCGGCCATACTCGGCTGTCGGACGCGTTGCGTCCGGCCCGGCTCAGTCCCGCAGCCCGGTCTTTCGGCACCGTAACTTTCCACTGGCCACAATCGGCTGGCGGACGCGTTGCGTCCGGCCCGTTCATTTCAGGTGACGCCGGAAGTATAAAGTTACAGAATGTTACAGTCCAGTGTTACAGGAAAGAAATTTTCGGCCATAAATGGCCTGTTTTTGGATGTTTTATATATATTCAATGTTACAGTTTGGCTATTTTATGTTACAGATTCTGTTACGAACGTTACAGCTTTGTAACGTTCGTTTCCGACCGGGGGTAAATTCGTGCTCACCCAGCTCCATTTTCGGATTCCAGCGGACAGGAACTTTCTGATACAGCCTCACTCCCACCGGTCTTTGTCACACCCTGAAAAATCTCAGCAAACAAAAAAAGCCCCGACCTCCAGAACCTCTGGAAGTCGGAGCCTTTTCCGTTGAGTGTCTGCGAACACAGGACACATATGAAGTTATCCGTCACTGGTAACAACTCAGATTAATTTATTATCATTCTGTCACATCCGCCCAATGTGTTCTGTACATGAGAGAATACATTGCACCCCTTTTCGACTAACAATTTTTACCATGAAAGTGCGCCCTGACTTCGTCAGAAGACACATAGCCTTCCTCTTATCCTGAGCGCCTTCCTTCATAAAGATTGCATATGAGCTGGAGCATTATGGATACACTATGAGCGGTCCTGCCGGTGGAAGCAGCCACAAATCATTTCGCAAACCTGGAAAATCCACCATCACCATTCCTCAGCACAACCCAATCAGGCGGGCATATGTTGAAGAAGTAAAAGCTGTAGTAGAAAGTGAGGTCGAAAGCGATGAAAACAATTGATTACTCAACTTTCGCAGCAAATCATTAAGCTGCAATCTCTAGTAAATAACGGGCCCTTTGGTATCAAATGGGGGTACAAAATATAGTTATTGACAAGCAAAAGTGCACAAGATAGATTGATTATAATTGACACAATTTTTTGAGCTATTTTTTAAAAAAGTACTTGACATAATTCTAGATCTGGTGTATAA
>JAFUBF010000296.1 GCA_017460325.1 Clostridia bacterium
AGGTATTCCTGAAAGGAACGAACCGGCCTTATTTTATGAAAAAGCTTCTGGACCATGTCAAAGAGGCGGTCTCCCCGGTCCACGGAAAGGTCTGGCTGGGGGAGGGACGCATTTATGTGGCTGACTTTACCGACATGGAGGAATGCATCCGGCGGGTGACGAAGGTGTTCGGCATTCATTCCGTGAGCCCGGCGGCTGAAGTGGAGAAAGAGGACTTTTCGCTGATCTGCTGCAAGGCGGCCGAGATGATGTCCGGACTTAAGGGAACGTTTAAGGTACTGGCCAGACGGTCTGACAAGCGTTATCCCCTGGAATCGCCTGAAATCATGATGCGGGCAGGCGGATACATTCTTTCCCATACCGAGGGCCTGAGGGTGGATGTGCATCATCCGGAGCATGTGATGATGATTGAGATCCGGGAGAAGGCGTACCTGAGCGTGCTGCGTTACCCGGGCCAGGGCGGGATGCCCATGGGAACCAACGGACGGGCCTGTCTGCTGCTTTCCGGCGGCATCGACAGCCCGGTGGCCGGGTATATGATTGCCAAGCGCGGAGTGGAGATCTGCTGTGTGCATTATCACTCGGCGCCTTATACCAGTGAGCGTGCCAGGGAAAAGGTGCTGGAACTGGCGAGGGAACTGAGCGACTACTGCGGTCCCATCCGGGTCTACGTGGTGCCTTTTACCGAGATCCAGATGGAAATTCACGCCAAATGCCCGGATAACAACACGACCCTGATCATGCGGCGCTTTATGATGCGGATTGCAGAGCGGATCGCCAGACAGGAAGGGGCAACGGCTCTGGTCACCGGTGAATCGGTGGGACAGGTCGCCAGTCAGACCATGGATGCGCTGGTCTGTACGGACCAGGTGGTCAGCATGCCTGTTTTCCGGCCGCTGATCGGCATGGATAAGAGCGAGATCATCGAGCGGGCAGAGCAGATTGGCACGTTTGCCACCTCTTCCCTCCCGTATGAGGACTGCTGCACCATCTTTACGCCCAAACATCCCACGACGCACCCGATCCCGAAGAAAATCGAGGAAAGTGAAAGCGTACTGGACGGGGAAGCGCTGATGAAACGGGCGATTGCCGGGACGGAGTGTGTCCGGATCAATCCGGGAGAATCACAGATCTGAGCGGCCAAACCGTACACGGAATGTTGAACTTTCATTCCTGTTGTGTTATTATCTGGTCATGATTTTCGTGGTTCGGAGATTCTGCATTTTGGAGAGGGAATCCCGGAACCGGACGGAATGATGAAACGGACAGTGTGTTTCCCCGGAAAAAAGGAAATCGCCGATTGAGAAAACAGGGGAAATCTGATATACTGTCTCATCGTTGTTAGGAGGGCGAATTCAGATGAGTGAATATCTGGATAATGTAAATACAGAGAATACACAGGATGAAGGGAAAATTACCTACGCCAATGAGGTCATCTCCACCATCGTCAGTGTGGCGACAACCGAGGTGGAGGGCATCTCGGGGATCATCGGGTCCAACGGAGCGATGACCGGGATTATCGGCCGGAGCAAGGTCCCCAGAGGGGTGAAAGTGGACGTAGATGGCCAGAATGTCCGGGTTGA
>JAFUBF010000297.1 GCA_017460325.1 Clostridia bacterium
GTCCGTTGATGTACTGATACTGACATACCTCACCGTTAAAGGTGTGATAAGTCTCCGGTCCTTCCCCCTGACTGCTCTCCGCAAAGGAAACCTGGCAGAATTCCACGTTCGAATACTGGGCGGCCATGTCCCGAAACTGCGTGCTGAAACCGTTGGTAAAAATGATCCGGCAGCCCTTATCGACCAGTTCCCTGATCGGTTCCTTCGTCTCACTTTCCAGCACGTTCCGGAACGCATACACCTGGACACGGTCGCCGTATTTCGCCTCCAGTGCCCGCTCGGCAAGCGTGAAATTGTATGTATAGGGGGTGCTGTCGTCATTTTCGTAAATAAAGCCCACACTGACCGTTCCCGCGCCGCCCGGTCCGTACAGTTGCCCGCTCAGAATCGCAGCAATCACAAGCATCACAAAGGCGGTAAGAGCCGCTGCAATATTAATGCGTTTCATCTTTCATTCCCCTTTCGGACCGCATTTTTCATTTTCCGGGTCTCCCCCGTTATCCTCCCGAAGCGGTCAGGTTGCCTCCGTCGGCCGGCTGCCTGGTGCAACCTCACTGTCCGGTCCATGGCCCGAATAGAGTTTATTAAGGTCAATCTGTCCTTTTTCAATCAGCCTGAGAAGAATGTCCACAAACTCGGGATCAAACTGTGTGCCCCGTCCGTTTCGCATCTCATTGAGCACATAGTCAAAGTCCATCTGTTTCCGGTATACACGGTTGGCCGTCATGGCATCAAAGGCATCCGCCACGCCGATGATTCTGCCGTACAGCGGAATTTCCTCCCCTTTCAGTCCCTGAGGATAGCCTTTCCCGTCATAGCGCTCATGATGGTACATGGCCCCCTCCACCGCATGATCAATGAGCGTAAATCCCCTGAGGATTTCCGCACCCCGGGTCACATGGCTCTTCATGATTTTGTATTCCTCATCGGTGAGACGGTCCGGCTTGTTGAGGATTTTATCCGGAATGCCGATCTTCCCGATGTCATGCAGTCTGGCGGCCTTCTCCAGGTTGGCACATTCATCCTCGCTGAGCCCCATTTCCTTGCCGATCATATAGGAATAGATGGATACACGCAGCGAATGCTGACTGGTCCTCACATCCTTGGCATCCACCGTGTTGGCAATGGCCAGAATGGTCTGATTTCCCATTTCCAGCTGTCTGTCCTTGAGAAGGAGTTCCCGCTGCTGCGCCTCAAAGTTGCGCCGGTTGATGGAATGCAGGGCAAAGGCCGCCACCCAGATACCAAAGAGCATGGCCACCACGATTGCATAGAGCACAAACCAGGTATTGTCATAGATCTCCTGTGTCTTGATGATCTTGTACAGCCGCTCCTCGAGAATGTTTTCCCGTCCGCTGTCAAACACCGCCAGATGCAGGGTATACTCCCCTGCCGGCAGATTCGTATACTCAATGGACCGCAGTTCGCTCTGCATCATGAACCGGTATTCCTTATCAAAACCATCCAGTTTGTATCCAACATCCGGATCCTGAATGGTATAGTTGATAATCTCCGGGAACAGTTCAAACCGTCCCACTACCCGGTCAATGACAATCGGCTCACTGCGCTCCACCCGCTGGATATCCTTGCTGTTGTCCAGACGGATTTTCACAATGGACATCCGGTAGGTGGTTGCCCGGCTTGAATACCTGTTCGTATCAATGACAAACACACCCGCATCGCAGGGCAGGAACAGGTTTCCGTGTCCGTCATCGTAGTTCCAGGAATTCACCGTCAGCGAACTGCTCAGTCCACTCTTTCCGTCAAGCAGGTCATAGGACAGCGCACCGGTGCCAAACAGCAGGTCCGACCGGTCCACCACATAAATGCCGGCACTGCTGGCCACAAACAGTTCATCCTCGTTTTTCGCCCAGAGGTCATAGTTATTGAAGTACGGGAAACGACTCAGAAAACGAATGCTGGCATCCTCTTCCATGAAGCAGAGGCCGTTACTGGTAATTACGAATACTCCATCTGACCGCGTATCCGGAACCAGACGAAGGATGACATCCGAACTGAGTCCGTCATTTTTCCGGTAGAGCCGTGTCACCTCACCATTCTCGATCACGGCAATTCCGTCGCCGTCCGTTCCGGCCAGGATGCTGCCATCCTTCCGCTCCAGAATGGTGAGAATTTTCGTTTTGATCTGTCCGTCGGAATACCGGATCGACCGGTGAACCTGATGATCCCGGATGAAGGACAGCCCGGTATCCCCAGCCACCACCACGTCGCCATCACTCAGCTGGACAACGGTCCGGGTTGTATTGCCAAAGCTGCCGTTTTCATTGTTATAGATGTACTGGGTCCCGTCCGGTTCCACTTCGATGAGCCCTTTGTCAGACGTGCAGATCCAGAGATGATCCTCTGAATCAACGCGAAGGCAGCGGATCCTCGTCCGGGCCAGCTGTTCCGTCAGGTCGTTTCGGATCTGCTTCCGGCACGCACTGTCCACAACATCCAGTCCGTTGTCCGTCCCGATGTAGAAGCAGTCCTGCCATTTGTCGATGGCGTTGACCACCCGCTTCTCCATTCCCACGGTGCTGTAAACATCCTTGAAAGAGGAGGGGGCCATTCTGAGGAGCCCCAGGCGCGAGGAAGTAAACCAGAAATTCCCCTGGTAATCCACCAGCATATGGTCAATGGAATTGTTAAACTCATTCGTGTTGACCCGGTCAATTACACCGGAACGGTTCAGATACCCGATGCCGGTGTCTGAGGTGACAAACAGGACACCGTCCTCCAGGAACTCCATGTCCTTGATGTTTTTCAGTTCCCCACAGACGATTTCACCGGTTCTGTCAAAGGTCTCCGCGCCGATCTCATACCGGTAAATATGATTGGACGTTGTTCCCACCAGGAGAGCCCCGTCCGGGTCAAACAGGCAGGATTTGAACTCTTCATCCCCCTCCACCAGCTGACAGGAGCTCAGGATCTGTCCGTGGCGAAGCAGAAAAATCCGTCCGTCGTTGGTCACTGCTGCCACATTCCCCCGCTCATCCGCGCTGGTGCTGATGGTGTAGTTGATCTCGTTCAGCATATTCACCCGCTTGAGGCCACTGTTCAGTGTCAGTACCTGCATGCTGCCGGTGGTGCCGATATAGTAGTAGCCATCCGAATCCCGGACAATGGACTTGACTGAGTCGGAGGGCAGTCCGTTGGTGTCGTCCAGGACGTTGACAATGTTCTCATCAATAGCGATGGACAGTCCGTTATCGTTCGTTCCGATCCACAGCCGCCCTTCCTCATCCACATACAGACAGTTGACGCTCCGGACCGAATCATATTCGTAGATCCACCGGAACTCGCTCCCGTTGTACCGGTAAAGGCCGGCATAGGTGCCCACCCAGATAATGCCGTCATGCGTCTCGACGATATCGTTCGCCTTGCCGCTGGGCAGGCCGTTATTGCTGCTGAACACCGTCTGCACATAGTCGTTATAGTCGATGACATCGCTCTGTGCATCCGCCCCTCCGGCAATGCCCATTCCCGCCAGGAGTACGGCCAGGAAAAGACCGACCATCCGGACCATCTCCGGGTGCGCGATCTCCTCCTCCAGTTTTTCCACCTCTTCCTCCGCCACTTCCTCTTTCACCTTCCGGTTACGGTACGCCCGGATGCCTTTCAGCAGCAGATACAGGAGAAGAAGCGTAACGGTTTTGTCCGAAAAATCGATATACGCCTCGCCCAGAATGCAGGAAAAGATCCGCGGAATGCCCAGTTCGCTGTAGAATCCGATAATCCCGTCTCCCCAGATATTCCCGGTAAGTCCGTTTGAAAACAGAAAGTTCAGCGGTACGGAAACCATCACGGCCGCCGCCGTACACAGGGCGCTGACCGACATGGTTCCGTGAAAGGTTTCCAGTTTTTTCCGGGCGCCCGCCAGACCGACAATGATGCCCATGGCCGCGCTGGTGAGTGCATAAAACTGGGAGACCTGATGCTCCATTCCGTAGATCAGGTTGGAGGTGATGCCCACCACGCAGCCGACAAACGGCCCGAAGACATAGGCACTCAGGGCGGTGCCGAATGCATCCAGCCAGAACATGAGCTGAAACTGACCCGCCAGTTCACGCCCGGCCAGATTCAGCAGGATACAGCATGCCGTCGCCAGGCTGACCATCCATGTTTTCCACTTCTTCACAATTATCACCCCTGCCCAGGCCCGTTACTGTCCGATTCTGCGGGCATACACACTGTATTCATCAAACCATTTCTGATAGGTCCCGTCCAGGAGCACCTCGTCAATGACGCCATTGACAAAGTACATCAGCACCAGGCAGTCCTTCTTTCCTGCCACCCGGTCCCCGTCAAACTGCGGTTCCAGAACAAACTCGATGCCGGGGACCACCATCAGGCCGCAGTCCGGATTGGCCTCAATATAGGCCAGTACATTTTCATAATCCACGGCAATGGCATCTACCGCCCCGGTTCTGAGGGCCTCATATACTTCCTCACTGGTGGAGAGACGCCGGAATTCCTGATACTCCGGCACATTGTCGGCCATCAGGGTTTCCTGGAGGGACCCGCGCTGCGCCGCGATTTTCCGCTTTGCCAGGTCTTCGACACAGGTGATCGCGTCACGGTCCTCCTCCCGGATCAGGAGGCGGCTTCCGGTATTTTCCGTGGTATAATGATAGCCCTTGGAAAGTTCCACCTGACTGGCGCGTCCCGGCGTAAAGGCCAGACCCGAAATTGCCAGGTCACAGAGCCCGTCCGCCACGGCCGGCAGCACTTCCGTAAACTCCATGGGCACAATCTCCAGCCGGACGCCCATCCGTTCGGCAATCCGTTTGGCCAGTTCAATGTCCGCGCCCACATACTGATCCTGTCCCTCAAGGGAAGGATCGATAAACTCCTGCGGGGCAAAATACGGTTCCGTGGCAACGCGCAAAACGCCCGAATCCCGGATCCGCCGAAGCGATTCATCCACGGTTTCGGGAATCCCGCCGGAAACATCCATGGAGCCGTCGACAAAATTGTACTCATTCTCCATAAACTGCATTTCCTCTGCCATGCCCACCGGCAGCAGCGCAAACAGCAGAAGAAGTACCCACCAGAGTCTGCTAAACATCTTTGCCCCTCCGCGCTTTCCCGCCCTTCTTTTCCGGCCAGGGGCCGTCCGCGGGAAAAGCTGCAAAACCGTAAAACATTATACTCCAATTCCCTGTAAAGAGCAAACCAAATTCATCAGTATTTTAACCTGTTATCGTGCTAACGTACGAAATTTCTGTCCGAACCACGGACACGGCATCAAGAACCCGCTTTTTTACTCAATTTTCCAAAGCAGCTCCCATTTTGCA
>JAFUBF010000298.1 GCA_017460325.1 Clostridia bacterium
CCTCCCTGTCCTGTTACTGAATGGTTCCATAGGCGGCCACAGCTTCCCCGACCGTCATGTTCCCAAAGCCCACCTGCCAGCCGCCCGGGTAACCTGCGAGGCGGCGGCATCGCTCAGTCCCAGCTCCGACCGGTTGATAAAGTGTTTTCCATCCAGCTTCTGGAACGGGGCGTAAACGGCATCCAGCGACATATCCCGGCAGGGCGTGACCATCCGTTTGGCCTTGGCCATCAGGTTCAGCTCACCCGTGCTGACCAGGAACCACATGAATTCATTGGCCATGGCCAGGTTCCGGCTGTTTTTATTCACTCCGAAGCCAATGGAGATGGCATTGACGAAATACCCGCCCTCCTCGGTGGAAGGAACCGGATGGAAGCTGTACGTGAACGGATGGGCCGTGTACTGTTCTGACTTTGACTGCCGTTTCTCCGTCCCGGAGACGGTGTTCCCCGTCGCCAGCATCATGGGGATATTCCCCTCGAAAAAACGGAGGATCACGGCATCATAATTGTTTTCAAGTTCCCCGCAGCGGGTCAGGTCCAGAGTTCCCTGCGCCATGAAATCCGCGGCCAGGGTCAGCGCATCGCACACGTATTCCCCCGCTTCCGGTTTCAGCGCATTCAGCTCGGCAAGCCCCGCTTCGTTGCCCTGAATCTGTCCGCAGAAATAAGGATAGAAAAGGGGATACAGGAGATCACCCGAGCCCTTGCTGCAGGCCAGTATCGGATCTTTGTATCCGGCTTTCCGCATCGTCTCACAGGCGGCGAGAAGCTCTGCGTAGGTGGTGGGGACAGACAACTTTTCCTTTGCAAAGATGTCCTCATTGACCAGCATGCCATAAGTAGTGGTAAAGACCGGTATACTGAGTACCTGCCCCTCCGCATTCGTCTTCAGAAGGGCGGGCAGGATGCAGCCAAGGTCAATGCCCGTGGAAGGGTCTGCGAGATTTTCCGAGGCCACAAGGATCTCCGCCCCACGGATTCAATGTCAAATCCACGTTCTCTCAGTGCGGTAATCTTTTTCCAGACAGCCATCCTTGTGATTCCGAGACTTTCTGACATCTTCTCGCCGGACACGATTTCCCCCGGCAGCAGTGCTGTCAGTATTTCATCCATCACGTACATACTCCGTTCTCTGTTTTTGGATACTTTTATCAAAAAGTGCTTCCTGATTCAATGGTCGGGCAGAAACCAACAGGGATTTCGCATGATCCAAGGGCAAAAAAGAGGCATCGGAAAAATCGTCATCCGTGCCTGAATCATGTCGCAGATAATCAAAATCGAGACGGTCAATTGATGCCTTTTCGTCCTTAATAGCATAGACGTACCCCAAAAAAGCGCATAATTTCCCAATGGTCTCAGCAGCCCCTTTTTTACTGCCGGAAAATGAGTGTCACAACTCGATTGCTCAGACTACGTTGATGACAGGAGGATTACCAAACAGATATTTGCGCATAAGATCTTTATCCTGTGCCAAATGAATATTCCCAACTGGTGTTGAATGATAATCCTTCACATCTCCATTTAACGAATAATACAGGCGCCCAGATACTTTGCAACAGCCCTGTTCTTTCTAGACAGCTTTGATAGCCTTGACAAAAAGGTTACGCTCTGGTATCGTGCTGGTGGAGGTGAGGACATGGATTATGAATCTATCATCCGCCGTATCAAGGATATCGAAGAACAGGTGGCGCAGCTGCCTCCCGGTAATTTGGTTTACAAGAATATTCGTGGTAAAAAACAGCCGTATTTACAATGGTATGAAGAAGGAAAGCCAAAGTCCCGGTATATAAAAGTAGACCATCGTGAAGAAACTATCGCAAAGGCTATGCAGAAAAAGGAGCTCATCACAGAGCTGAAAGAGCTGAAATCGTCCCTTCCAGCTCAACCGGTAACCATTACCGCTGTGTATCGAACCAATGTGATGTATGGGGAGAAACTGAGTGCGCAGATCCAGCAGGTTGTAGACTATGAAAAAAGGGACTGTTATCAGCAGGTACAACGTTTCTTGGGCTTAAAACTGGCTGGGCGTGTATGTCTCCTGTATGGATTGCGGCGGACAGGAAAGACAACCTTACTGTTTCAGACGATTGCAAATCTGCCGGAAGAAGATCGGGCACATGCCGTATATATTAAGGTGAAAACCACAGATACCATGGCCGATCTGGACGCAGATCTTGATAACCTCTGGAAGCGTGGATACCGCTATGTATTCATAGATGAAGTGACTCTACTCGAAGACTTCATCGACTCAGCGTCCATGTTTTCTGATGTATATGCCATGATGGGAATGAAGATTATCCTGTCTGGTACAGATTCGCTGGGCTTCTGGTTTACGCTTACACAGGAATTGTACGACCGGGCGTATACTATTCACACAACCTATATTCCGTTCCGTGAGTATGCACGTCTGTTGGGGATTGATAATGTTGATGAGTATATCCGATACGGCGGCACACTGTTACCCGGCGAACTTGCCTTTGATGATGAGGATGCCCTGGCAAGCGACGCTCCATTCCGTGACGATGAGACCACAAGGCGTTATATCGACACTGCAATCTGCGGGAATATCCAGCATTCTCTCCGTTGTTGTAAAAGAGGTAATTTCTTCCGCCATTTACGTGCGCTTTATGATGCTGGCGAACTCACAAACGCCATCAATCGCATCATTGAAAGCATGACTCACCAGTTCCTCCTTTCCACGCTTACAAGTCCTTTCAAATCGCACGATTTGGGTTCAGCAAAGGAATTGCTCAGGAAACAATCCGAAGTCGAAAAGAGAACCCGAATCCTGGATCAAATTGATCGGGACGCGGTAACACACAAACTGATGGAGATCCTGGAAATCCGCAATCAGGAGGACGCACAAATTGGTATTACCGAGGCTCATGTGATCGAGATCAAAGAATACCTGAAAGCCCTTGACCTGATTGTTGATTGCCCGCGCAGAAACATGGTAGCAGATCCAGATGAGTATGTTCTTTTCACCCAGCCTGGTATGCGCTATTGTCAGGCGCAGGCACTTGTCCATGTGCTGATGAATGACAAAACCTTCAGCGCTTTCAATCAGAACGAGAAAAATATTGCCTGTGAGAAAATACTGGAAGATGTACGCGGGCGAATGATGGAAGACATTGTCCTACTTGAAACTGTACGAACTCTTCCCAAAAATCGCAGTGCATTTAAGTTGATCCTGAGCAGAAATGAATTCGACATGGTGATCTATACTTCCGGGGAAAACACCTGCGAAATCTACGAAATCAAACACAGTTCAGAGATAGTCCCCCGTCAATACCATGTCCTGGAGGACGAGGAACAATGTAAGCTCGTTGAACATCAGTATGGATCGATCAAACGAAAATGTGTGATTTACAGAGGGAACAGCTGCATCATCGAAAACGGAATAGAGTATTTGAATGTGGAAGAATACTTGAAATCCATTTGATGGCTTGCGCCATATTACTGATTGAGAGAGCGCCCCGCTGCGATTTCCACAGGCATAGCCAGCGTCCGATGGCGTCCTTGATGACAGCAGCCCGATGAACGCCTTTCCATCTTCGTCGCTCCCGACGCCCTGGGCAACATGTTTACTGGGCAAGTCTATGCGATCATGGTGCAGCAGCAGTTATGAGGGAGGCCAAGGAAACAATATTCCACTTACATAGAGGTTATACGAAGCAGGACAGCTCGTTCAGTTGGCGGGACACGACCAGTTGGCACAAGGGAAATACTAAAGTTCATAACGAGAGTACAAGCGGCTTATTACCAGTTGGTAGTAGGCCGCTTTATTTTTCCCAGCCGGCACGGATCTGCCTGGCCGCCTCAATCCCATCCATATCCGTCATCTTCCAGTCCAGGACGACGACCCGGTAATCCATGCGATCCGTGGCCGCCCGAACCGCCTCCGTGCCGCTTTCGACCGTGATCCCGATGGCCGCCAGCGCTTCGCTGCCTGTTTCAAGGACCACTTTGTCATCATCTGCCAAGAGAACCCGGATAGGCGGCAGCATCATCTCATCCACCAGCCTGTCCGCCAGCGGAATTTCCAGCACCACCGTAAAGGTGGTTCCAACGCCAACCTGACTCTGGCAGTCAATGGTGCCGTGCATCAGGTCAAAGATCTGTTTGGTAATGGCCAGGCCCAGGCCCGTTCCCTGAATCGCGTTCACGCGGCTGTCGGTCTGCCGGGAAAAGAGCTGATACATGGTGGCCATGAATTCCGGCGTCATGCCCGTATCCGTCACCACATAGGTCAGGCTGACCGATTTCTCCGTGGTGCCGGGCTTTTCCCACATTTCCACATTCACCTGCCCGCCGGGCTCTGTGTACTTGATGGCATTGGACAGGAGGTTGATGTAAATCTGGTTGAGCCGGAGCTGATCCGCATACAGGTATTCATGCTCGAACCGGTTGACGCGGAAGTTAACGAAATGCATCGTGATTATTCAGGCCGATTCATCTTCTACCTGAAGAGGTGGGAGAATTCTCGGGATTTTTCGTTAAACGCCAGCAGCGACAGCAGCCCAATGCCCACCAGTGTCCAGTTCATCTGGGCCCTGTCCAGCTCCCGAAGGGAAATCATGGTGAAGATGAACCAGTCATCCGTGGAATTGACCCGCGTATGGGCGACAAGACAGCACCGACCGGAGGAATCCCGGATTTCCACGCTCCCCGGTGCCCCCGTAACACTGCGACGGAGGCTCTCCAGGGCGGCAGGACTGGCGCTGTTATAGGACTGATAGAACTCATAGAAATTGGTGTTTTTGAACGCATACCCTTTAAGGATATAGTCCCCCGCCGCATCGATCAGGGAAATTTCCGCGTTCTTTTAGTCCTCCGTCGGGAAGACCCACTTTTTCTCAAAGACGGAGACGGGAATGATCCTGAGAAGTACTGCCGGATGTGCCTGGTCCCCTGGCTCATCGTAGAGGGTAACCGGACAGTAAAAGGCAATGGACTGAATGGCGTTGATCGGGTTGGTATACGTGCGGGTCACATTCACGGAACTGTTCTCCCGGAGCAGCGCACTCAAGCCGCCGGAAAAGATACCCATGTTCTGGTAGGAAACCGCATCCACGTCCCAGCCCCGGACAGAGGCAACGGTCGAGAGGCCCGTCAATCCCTCCTCTGTCTCGGACAGAATATGCACCATGACCTCCGGCGAGGAAATGGAGTCGCGGACAAAGGCAATGGCCTCCCCCGCCGTCATAAGGTTGGCGTTGATATAGTCGGCCCAGCTGCGGCAGACCTGTTCCTCTCCGATCAGGTAATTGGTGGCCACACTCTCCATGGCCGATGTCATGTTTTCAAACGCTTCGGTTTTCGCAGCCAGGCTTCGCTACTGCTCGTTTCTGACATAGAACAGGGTCATGACCAGAATGACTGAAACGATCAGGACATTCTCCCCAGCAGCATCCATGTTTTTCTCATAGGACCCTCCGTCGTCAGATTCAGATCAGGCTTTCCAGCGTCTTAAACAGCTGTTCCGGCTCCACCGGCTTGGAAAGGTGCGCGTTCAGGACGGCCTGCATGCTGTGCTGCACATCCTCATCAAACGTGTTAGCCGTCAGGGCGATAATCGGGATGGTTTCCGTCGCCTGCAGTCCGTCCATCTCCGGCATCCGCATATCCATCAGGATCGCATCATAATAGCCCGGATCATGGCCTGTGTACATCTCCACGGCGATCCGGCCGTTTTCCGCGTGTTCCACCTCGATTTCCCGCATGGACAGCACCATGATCATGATTTCGGCATTGACCGCCACATCCTCCGCCAGCAGGATTCGCCGGCCCTTCAGATCCACCGTATCCCGGACCAGCTCAAAGTGGTGGGTAATTGACTTCTTTCGCCGATCCTCCACAGGCACCCCTGTGTCCGATCCCTGACCCAATGTTCCGCGATTCCGGGAACATTTCTCCCCATCCGAGGATGAACCGCTCATGCTGTCATCCGTCATCTTACTTCTGTTGTCGGTCATTTTCGCAATGCCTGTCCTTTTGACTCTTCCCGTCCTGACGGTTCAGGGCTTTCGCTCCGGGTATTGAGGAAAATGGATTTCCCGACAGGAGCCGAACCAGCCGGGCTTGTCTGTACGGATGGAAACAGTCCCTGAAGATACGCCAATTCAAAAAATCCTCGACCCAAAAACCGTTCCCAGATGAACCATCTCCCTGCCGGCCAGTCCCCTGATAAAGTATAAAGAACCCCGATACCATTCTAACACAAGGCCCCTTATCTTTTCAACGTATCCGGGTCTCAATGCAGAAAATCACGGTCACCGGCGGAAATGCGTTATCCCTCGTTATCCGGGGGATGGCTGATCCTGATCTTCCTGGGAAATGTTGCCGTTCATCCAGTCAGCCGCCACCTTAAAAAAGACCCGGCCTGTGCCACACTTATCCCAGGGAAAGCGAAACACGTATGGTTCAGGCCGGGCTGTCAACCATATCAGCGGTCTGGAAAATCAGATCCCATTCATCGCTCCTCTCTGCCAAATCTCTATGACTATATGAAAAGGAGTGCAGCCATATACGCAGTTGAACTATTGGTGCTATACTGTGATGCAGCAACACATTCTTTTGAAAGCAACGTTACAGTACTGTTATCGTAATCAATAAGATACCATTCCTTGCTGTCAAAGTGTACTACCGTTGTGGTGTTTTTGATGCCTGAATAAGGATCGTCCGCATACGCCGTCAAACTCATCCCCGGCATCAGTCCCAGCACCATCACGAGGCCGAGCAGGATGCTCAAAAATCGTTTCTTTGTTTTCATAAGCTGTGTTATCCTTTTCTTCCCCGACTGTTATGGCCGCCGCAGTACCATAGTTAACAACACAAAAAACGCCGAACCTGACAGGGGTACAATACCCCCATCAAGTCCGACGGTTATCCATCACGCATGTAGTATTCAGTTCCGTGCGTCTTGCAGCCGCAGGACGCAAAAAGAGCGCAGTTATAGCTATAGCTATGCTATGCTATGCCATGATACTGGGGTCAAAAGGGTTGACGTGAGACATTATTCTGATCTCCGACCTCCGTGTGAGTGTAAACACTCCGATTTTAATCCCC
>JAFUBF010000299.1 GCA_017460325.1 Clostridia bacterium
AGCGCCCGAATGGCCTGGACGCGGCTGTCCAGCGCGGTCAGGTCACAGACGTAAGAGGGGGGGCCAGAGGGTGCGGCGACTAGCCGCAGCTGCTCCGTGTTCATGACCGTTTCGCTCCCTTCTTTTCCAGATAGGACTGCATCAGGGCCTGACGGTCGATTTTGCCGTTCTTGTTCAGGGGCATGCTCTCAACGAACACATAGATGTTTGGAATCATGTACTCGGGCAGAGAGATGCGCAGAGCCTCCGAGAGAGCGGCTTTATCCTGACTTGTCCCGGTTGCAAAGGCCAGAATTTTGTTCTTTTCGTGATGGTACAGGCAGACGGCCCGGTCAATGCCCTCGACCGCCGAGAGCTGTGTCTCAATCTCACCCAGTTCAATGCGGTGACCCATGTGCTTTACCTGGAAATCCTTCCGGCTGGTGTACACGATTTCGCCGCGTTCATTGATTCTGGCCAGGTCGCCGGTCCGGTAGATGATCTCATTCCAGGCTGTGTTCAGCGGGTTCTGGACAAAGGCCGCTGCGGTGCGCTCCGGATTGCGCAGGTAACCGAGCCCGACGCAGGAACCCGAGACGCAGATTTCACCGGATTCACCGGGAGCGGTCACTTCGTGATCCTGTTCATCCAGCAGGAACACGTGCTCGTTGGGGAAGGGAATCCCGATGGGCAGGGCTTCGTTTTCGGCAAAGTCCCGGTCAACGACATAGTAAGTGCAGTTGCAGGTAATCTCCGTGGGCCCGTACAGATTGACATACGTGCAATCCGGAAGGGCCTTTTTCAGTTTATTCAGGTGCTTAATGGGCATGGACTCGCCGGAGAAGAGGATCATGCGGATCTTGTCCGGTGTCCGGTACTGGAGCGCGTTCATGGTGGTCAGGAAGCAGAGGGCGCTGACGGCCCATACCATGACGGTCACGTGATGATCGCACAGGTAGTCCATGAGGACAACCGGCTGGGTAAAATAGGGCGTGGGGATGATCAGGACCTCGGCACCGGTCATGATGCCGCTGTAGATATCCTTGACGGAGACATCAAAGTCAAAGGGCGCCTGATTGGCCAGAACATCCGTATGGGTAATGCCGAAGATCTCTGTGAAATCGGGAATGAAGTCAATGACGTTCCGGTGGGAAATGGCCACGCCTTTGGGGGTGCCGGTGGAACCGGAGGTGAAGTTGACGTACAGGGGATCGATGTCCAGCATACCGGCGCGTCTCCGGGCCAGGCCTTCGGCATCCTCCTCTGTGGACGCCAGGTCCTCAATCAGCAGGACGGGACCCTCATAGCCGAATTCACGCAGTGCATTCAGATGATCTGCATCCGTCACGACAAGCGGTGTTTGCGTGGTTTCGATGATGGAAAGGATCCGGGGACCCGGATGCCGGAGGTTCAGCTGGGAATAGGCACAACCGGCATAAACGGCGCCGAAGAAGCCGCAGATGGTCTCCACGGATTTGTCCATGTAGAAGCAGATCACGGAGCGCGGGCGTGCATGGGGAAGAAGGCCCGAGGCGATCTGCCTGACCCGCCGGAGAAGGTCCGCAAACGAAATGGACTGCCGGGGATCGGTAAAGGCAGGGTGATCCGGATAGAGGGACGCGGTGGCGTCCAGATAATCAGGGATAAGACGTTTCAAGGAAATGCTCCTTTCAAAAAGCTTTGGCTTTCGGCACCGTACGACTGGTATGGGACGTGATTCGACAAACCGGTGCGAAGCACCGGGCCATAATCCTTTCATGTGGATTTGGCTTTCGGCACCGTATGACTGGTATGGGATGTGATCTGACAAACCGGTGCAGAGCACCGGGCCATATCCTTTCAAATAGTTTTGGTTTTCGGCGCCGTATGATTGATGTGGAACATGATCTGACGAACCGGTGCGAAGCACCGGGCCATATCCTTTCATGTGGCTTTGTCTTTCGGCACCGTATGACCGGTATGGGACGTGATCTGACAAACCGGTGCAGAGCACCGGGCCAAATTCTGAGCGGTAAATGGCCCATGCTGGCCCGGGTCAGAACGCTGCCTGGCAACATGTCACGCGTTAATACTCAAAGGTACGCATGCGCTTGGCGAAATCGAAATCGGCGGGATAATCGAAATAGGTATCCGGGTTCTGCTCCTCGCCCTGAACCCGGGCGTAGACCCGGAGGTTTCCGGTGCCGGCATAGGCGACATTCAGAACGGGATCCTCGCTGTAGTCTCGCAGGAGAGTTTCATTTCCCTCCGCATCCAGGTAGGTGAAACGGTATTCGGGGCTGGAATGCCAGTCGATGTTACAGTCTGCCTTGAAGGTATCCCCTCCGGCAGGCCACAGCCAGGTGTTGGTGATGCCGTGCAGGGAATCCAGATACAGCCAGTCATTTCGGTAGAAGAGGTCCGATACGTCCTCGCCGTTTCGCATGGCGTTGAAAATCCGGCAGAAAGTCCTGGTAAACAGGTCGGAGCCCTCACCGGACATGTGATAGACATCAAAGAAGTAAGTATCCAGACAGGGCATCAGCTCAGGCTTTGCGTACTGGAAATTATAGCAGGGAATGGACTCCTCCTGGCAGAACCGCATGAGCGACTGACAGTAGGGAAGGTACGACGGGGTCGCCAGAGTATGGCTGGTATGTTCCGGGGTGATGATGACCATCAGCTTGGCACCGTATTCCTCCTCCACGATCTGCCGGTACTTTCGCAGCATGGTGACGGTATCATCAAGGAGCGGATAGTAGTTGCCCACATTGTCCTCCCGGTACATGAGGACGCGCAGGTCGCTGTTGAGGCCCTCCGGGTCCGCCTCATGGCGCACGTACCCGGATCCCATGTACGTTTCCTTCGGGTTGAGAAGGTCGGCGTACTTGACCATGGCCGCGGCGGCGTCCCGCTTGGTATCCAGGGTTTTGAAGATGCCGCGAATGGACCTGGGGAACATCTTCCGCGGGATAAAGGCACGGTCAATATAGGCATGGTCGATCTGAGAGGCGTTCATGTAATACTCGAGGAGCGTGTCGGATCCGGTCAGGAACGGTGCCATCCGGCATTCCGCCTCAATGGATTCCTTGGCGGTGTTGAGCGCGTACGGCTCAAGAACCAGCACAATCCACTCCGGATGGCTGGTTTTGTACATTTCCCGGGTCATGGCCAGATCTCCCGGAATCAGCGCACTGTGGATGGCACAGTTAAACGCGGTGAGCCCGGTTTCCTCTTTCACGATCTCCGGGTTCATGTGATACAGAACCACGGAGGAACCGACAAAGGCGAGCTGGATGTCATCCCGTGCCTGCATTTCCCGGACTGTGGAGCCGGAAATCAGGTCGGTTTCGATCAGATTGAGATTGGCAAAGTACAAAAGGAGCAGAAAACAGAAAGTGAACAGAAGGAGCCGGATGAACCCTTTTCTGTTACGCGTTTTTCTGTCCGTTTCAGTAGACGGATTGTTCACGGATTCCTCCAAAGTTGAATTTCTAAGGTGTTGCGGGATAGTCGTTTGAAACCGGGGACAACTCGGGATGGTCCTCAAGGCGGGCGTAGACGCGCAGGTGCGCCGGCACCTCCGCCCGGTCCAGGACGAGCATGCCACCCGGTGCATAGTCGGTCAGGAAGGTTTCGCTGCCATCCGGGTTGACGGCGGCAAAGGCATACAGGGGGACAGCACCCGGCAGATGATTGGCGTTGGCCAGGAACAGCACCTGGTCCTCTCCCGGTTCCGGCAGTTCATCCTTTGTCTGTTCCCAGGAATAATCCCACTGCCCCCTGTACCGGTCCAGCCAGACATTGGGCAATGGATTCAGACTCAGCTGGAACGACCATTTGTCCGGGTAGAAAAGAGAGGAGATGTCCTGCCCATCGGCCAGGAGCCGCAGGCACCGGCCAAGCGCACGGGAAAACAGGTCCACGCCGTCCCCGCCGAAGTGATAGGCGTCATAGTAGTAGGGATCAAGGCTCGGGAGGAGCTCCGGTCGGGCCCATCCGAAGTTGATAAACGGGATATTTTCCTCCGCACAAAACGCGGCAAGACTCAGGCTGTAACCGAGATTCCCGGGGGAGGACAGATAGCCTGCGCCCATGTTCGGGAACACCAGAATCAAAAGCCGGGAGCCATGCGCCTCGATCAGGTCTCTGTACTGCCGGAGGAGGGAGATATAATCTGACCGGAGTCTGTAATCACTTGCCACCGGCTCCCGCCGGAAACCACGGCGGAGCACGTTTTCCGGGCAGGGCTCCGTCGAAAACCGGACAAATCCGTTCCCCTCGTAGTGACCGGCCCGGTCCTTCTGACTGACTACAGAAGGGTCAATCGCCGAAGGATTGAGGTGCATGGTAACGGTCCGGAACATTTCGGCCATGGACCGCACATAAAAGGTGCGGTAGAGGAAAAGCCGGTCCACGTACCGGTGATCCTCCGCCACCAGATTCCGGTAGTATTCAAGACGGGTAGACAAATCGTGCAGGTAGGGCATCAGGATATTCTCCGCCTCAATGTCCTCCTCGTTCACGCCGAACAGGGCAGGCTCCAGAACCAGCACAACGGTTTCCGGACTGCAGGCCCGGTACAGTTCCTTCGTCAGGGCAAGGGCTCCGGGCAGAGACAGGCAGGGAATGCCGGCATTGGCGGTTACTTTGCCCGTTTCCGCTCGGACGATTGCCGGGTTGATGTGGTTCCTGACCACGGAGGAGCCGACGAACACCAGTTCGACATCTGGCGTATTCCGAAGATCCCGGAGTGTCAGCACGGCAAAGGTGTCCGGCCGGACAAAGATCCGGTTCCCGGCAAAGGCCAGGAGCAGGAAAAGGGCAGGGAAGGCAATCAGACGCAGAAATCGTCTCAACAGCGTATGCATGGATCAGAAAACGGCGTAGAGGAAATCGGCAGATCCGCCGCCGGTGGTCATGAAGAAGGCCAGGGTGAGGTACATGAAGGTCATCAGGATCAGCCAGCGAAGGAGCAGAGGCCGGGTAAAGATCAGCTTTCGCACGTCCTTTCCGCGTTCACCGAGGATGGAGATGACCAGCAGAAGCAGCGTGGAGAAAATCAGGATGTTATAGTCATGGACTTTGAGGTCAAACTCAAGCAGGACACCGGCAGAAATCTGCGCCCAGTTGAACTGGGTAAACGTTTTGACAAGCATCTGAACGGCTTCGGATGCGGTCTCCGCCCGGTCAAAAAACCAGCCGATATTGACTACCAGGAAGGTACGCAGCACCCTGAACAGGTAAAAGCCTTTTGAGGCGGCTAGGGCACGGTTCTGCTCGTTCCACTTCTTGTAGAAAGGATCCGCCAGGGCCGTAAAGGCGAGAATGCAGCCGTTGTACAGGCCCCACAGGATGTAATTCATCTGAAGGCCGTGCCAGATGCCTACCAGGAGGAAGATAAGGATGTTTCCAAGGGCGGCCGGCAGTGTCCGCGACAGCTGCGGATGTCTGGCCTTAAGTGCTTTGGACAGGGCCGAGACAGGCCGACTGAGGGCAAAGGGATAAAAAACATAGTCCCGCATCCAGTTGCCGAGGCTGATATGCCATCTGTGCCAGAAATCCGTCAGGGACACGGACAGATAGGGCCGGCGGAAATTGGGCGGCAGACGGATGCCGAACAGTTCGCCGATACCAATGGCGATATCGATTCCGCCTGAAAAATCGCAGTACTGCTGGAGGGAATAGAAAAGGACGGCTATGGCGATGACGGCACCGCCGTACGCGCCGGAGTTTGAGAAAACGCCGTCCACCAGCAGGAGGGCGCGGTCGGCAATGACCCGCTTCTTGAAAAAGCCCCAGAGCATGAGCAGCAGGGCCCGCTCGTACTGGTCAAGATCAAAGGGATGGTCCTCCGAGAACTGCTTTCCCAGCTGATCAAACCGGGCGATGGGGCCCTGGATGAGCTGCGGGAAGAAGGAGACGAAGAGGAGATAGCGCAGGGGATTCTGTTCGGGGGCATACTTGCCGTTATAGATGTCCATCAGGTAACCGGTGGACTGGAAGGTATAAAACGAGATGCCCAGCGGGAGCAGAAGGTTCAGGGGCCGGAAGGGCTGACGGGTAACGGAACTCAGCATCTCCAGGAAATTGTTCGTGTACTTGAACAGGGCAAGCATGCCGAAGTTCAGGAGAAGGACGGCGATGAAAACAATGCGCTGCCTGCCGCGACTGTTTCGCTTGGCGGCTTTCTTCTGTTCCGGGGTCATCTCTGCCTTATGTTCCTTCAGATAATCCTTATGCTGCTGCCCGATCCCGGCAATCACCCGGGCCCCGAGCCAGGTGCTCATGGCGGTGATCAGCAGAAAAGGAACGGCACGGATGCCGCAGTACGCGTAATACGCCAGGCTGGCCAGGAGCAGCAGGACCTGACGGAATCGCCCCGGACACAGATAATAGACAATGGACAGGGCAATGGCAAAGACAATCAGGATGGTGAGGGACATGTGCGACAAAACCTCCGCAACTGTACTTCCCGGGAAACTTCCCGCGTGTATATGGAAAAGCTCCGGACGGCTGACCGGAACCAGTAGGTATTTAACCGAACCTTTGAAACGTTGGAATTTTAACACAGATGGCCGTTGTTGGCAATTGGTCAACAAAGGATAACGGGAAAAGGACTGCCGTTTGGCAGGTAATGCCATGGGCAGGACGCCTGGCATCCGTTTTCCGGAAGGCACTGAAGGAATAGCCCTGGTAACGGACTTTCCTCTGTTTTCATGATAGAAAGCGGAAACCGCAAGGCTTGAGAGTGATCCGTACAGAATACGCCTGTTTCTGGCGATGCTTACATTCTGAAAATGAAAATAGAACCGGGATATACGGAGCTCCCTCGGTTTTATCAAACATTCTAAATACCAACCATTTTCAAACTGATGGAATCCCACAGTCGCACTTTATCACGATATCATTAAGACTCCTCCTCAAAAAATGATATACAAAAAGTTAGTGATGTGATAGAATGAAGCATCACCAATTGCTATAGAAGACGTTAGCTATGTATGCAAATCAAGTAAATATTGCCGTATCGCAAAAAGAAGGTTTTATTCGTTTTCAGCACGTAGTTCCTAACTTCAATGATCGTAACGAAATTGACGGTATGAAAGCCCAGGATACAGTTGAAATCACAATGTCACTTGAGGTGTTCAAAGAACTCTATGGATTAATCGGTAATGTTTTAGAAGGTAGATCGGTCCAGGAAAAGTAATTGCATGGCAAGAGAAGTTTTGAGGACTCAAGAGACTCTGCAATTCACTGCAAAGGATTATAGAAGTGGATCTGTTGGGTTTTATCAGCATGACTTGGATCATCTTAAGGAGCATCATCCGGATATGGTTTCTCACATGGATGCTGTTATAGATACCATCGAAGATCCAGACATTGTCAGTTATGATCTGACGGAATTTGCCACGCCTTATAGCCAGCATTTTTATAAGCAGACTACATTACTACTGAACTGTCTGGAGTTTTGCTCTCCGTCTTCAAATGGGTCCCTGAATTGTTAGGTAATCGTCTCTTCATGTTCACGCCAACTCGTCATGCATGATATGACAACAGAAACTGATATTTGGATGATATCAAACGGTGCTTTGAGATGCCGTGCCAGATTACAATCTGGCATTTTTTTTATGCCTTGTCAGGAAGTTATATCGTCAGGATAAGGCTATCACAGAACCTGTACGAGATTTTATTTTACCAGGTACCTTTTCATCCATATGCATATCGGCCAGGTTCGACTAAAATGTGATTTTTAGCTGATTTAGTACTTGACAAATCAGCTAAATTTGATATAATTAGTCGTGTAGTTAATTTTGTAGGAAGCGTTAATCGACCGAAGGAGGTTCTGCTGATGTCCCTGATTTTACTGAGTACCCACAGGAGTACCTCATACAAC
>JAFUBF010000300.1 GCA_017460325.1 Clostridia bacterium
TGGGAAACATAAGTCCATCCTTTTCAGCAGGCAGGCGGTCGTTTTTCAGGAGGATTCTCGACACAATTCCCCAGTGGGAAAAATCGTCATAGCCGTATATAAATCGTCCCCGCTGCATCAGGACGATTCCCGCGCAGAGTGCAATAAATGCGCCAAGCATCCACAGAAAGGCCCGGGATTCTCCTTTCTTCCGTTCAACTTGGCTTCTCTTTCGCAAAAGCAAAAAACCAAAGCACACCAGGCAAAGGAGGCCCAAAATGAACATTCCCTTTGCCGTTTCGTGGAGTACCTCCGCCATTCCTCCCAAGCAAGTCAGGACCGAAAGGAGGCTCACAGTTAGCCCGGGATAAAAGGCGGGGTGCAGGTCCTTCCGGAACCAGCGGAACGCCAGAAAGAATCCTGTCAGTGAGAGCCATAATGCTATTATTTTCATGCCTGTTTCCATCAAGACTCCTTCCCGATGCTCCATTCCTTGCAGATTGTTTTACTCTATAATTATACTCAAAATACCCTTTCCAGCAAACAGTTCTATGATATTGATAACTCATGATCACTGATGCATCAATAATCAAAGCTATTCCTATGATTAATTGTCATTTTCCCTCATTTTCTCAGACTTCCCGTGCGTCTGCCCAGCAAAGTGAAAGATAGCAAGCCGGTAGGAATCCGGCCCAGGCGAGTAATACCCCAGCAACCAGCACCGAACCTACGGAGGCAACGGTGCCCATCTGTCATCAGGTACCCCCTTGAAGCCCTTGGGAATTTCTTTTTGGGGTTATCATTTGCCCTGGTTTCTGTTCGTCAAGCCAGAGGTTTGCCCGTGGTTTGTCCGTTCCCGCATCCAACGTCCTTCAATTCCGCCTCGCAGCGGACACCCTCGTCTTCGGCTATACCCTTCTAACTACTGGGCGGGTTTCACCCGTAATTAACGAGCACTGCCTGTCGCACGTAATAAAATCCGCACCATGCAAGCAGGGTGCGGGATGTATTTTACTTGATATACTTCTTCAGGACATAACCTGTAGCCCCAAGATAACTGACTTTATACCAGCTTCCAGAGCTGCCACTCACATGTACGATAGCCCCAGGTTCAATCTGAACAACCCGATCCGCCGACAAATCCGGAAGCACCCGCATGTTAACCTTCTTCCCGTCCGGACTCACAATTGTTCCATCAAAAGGAGTGATGGCCTCTATAGTGGAAGTTGTGGTAGGTTTGGAGGTAAAGCCAGAAGGCGCGTAACTCAGATATTTGTTCATAACATAAACGGTAAAGCCGTTTACTTCAATTGCGGACCACCCATCCTTGGAGGACAACAGTATCACCTTGGTACCAGGTTCCAGTTGGGTCGCCACAGCATACCCTTTGGTTCCCGGACCCGTACGGGCATTCACTTTCTTTCCATTGGAAGAAGTGATATACCGGATCTTTGCGACCGCCGCTGTGCCAGAAACCCCTGCAGGATTCTCTGACGTCAGGTATTGGCTCTGCACATACACGGTAAAGCCATTCACCACAATTTCAGACCACCCGTCTTTGGAAGGCACCAGCTTCACCTTGGTTCCATGCTCCAGCTGGGTCGCCACCGCATAGCCCGTGATCCCGGGGCCCGTCCGGGCATTAACTTTCTTTCCATTGGAAGAAATAATATACCGGGTATTCTCCTTCTCAGGGTCGACGACATACTCCGGAGGCGTTGTTGTCAGATACTGGCTCATGATAAACCCATGCAGTGGGCTGCCAATCTCCGTCCACTCATCCTCCGTCCCCAGCACTGTCACCTTCGTCCCGGGAGCCAGCTGCCCGTCAGCAGGCCAGGCCTTGGCAGGCCCCTGGCGAACATTCACCTTACGGCCAGAGGGATTATGAACATACGCCGTTGACTCCGCAAAAGCCGTCACAGGCACTGCCGTGGCCATCATCAGGCAAAGAACCAGCAGAAGCGCAAAAACCGATCTCCTTCTCATGAAGCTGCCCTCCAATCATCCAAATCTACGGACTTTATTCTATCACATGGCACTTTTTCCATCCGGCGCAGATAATAATCATTCGTCACTTTCCGCACCTTTGGAACCGCACTGACATAGTATACATGATTTTATGCCAAAAATCAAGCAAATTGTTTCAAAATTGTTTCAAAAAAATAAAGCAGACTTGCAGTCTTCACAGAGATGGTTTATAATTTCAGAGATTCAACACGATCGTTTTGTGCCCGTTTCAGAAGCGCCAGGAAAAATGCCAAAAAGCGGGGAAGCTATCCGGATTGCCTGGACATTTTTGCGGAAAAGGTTCTGGCCCGCCTTGCTAAGCGGAAGAATGTGGGATATGATAACGATCAGAAGCGTACCCTGGCATCCTGTCTGCATCTGCTTCAGCCGCAGACAGCGCAGCGAATTCATCGGAAAGCAGGGAGGGTTACACCTGTCATGAAGGATCTTTGGGGGAAATGCGTCCAATTAAGCCGTCAGTATAGGGAGCAGATCAGTTACCTCATCGTTGGCGGGCTGACCACCGTTGTCAGCCTGGTCTCCTACTGGCTCTGCGTTCACACCTTTCTACACCCAGAGTATCCTCTGGAACTGCAGGCCGCTAATGTCATCTCATGGATTTGTGCGGTAACCTTCGCTTATTTTACCAATCGGCGCTTCGTCTTCCGTAGTCAGGAACCCAATCGCCTTAAGGAAGCTGTGAAATTCTTTCTCTCCCGGATCACCACCCTTCTGATGGAAA
>JAFUBF010000301.1 GCA_017460325.1 Clostridia bacterium
ATTGTGAACCAGCACATATCCTCCGTCCTCATCCACAGTTACCCGACCGGCAAAGTATGGATATCGCCGGATCGCTGTATTGACTGATATTTTCAAAGCATTCATCTCAACCGGCTCTTTCATCCTGACATGGATCCGGACAGCATGCGAAAATAAGCTCTCATCCTGATAAAGCCTGTAAGTATCAACACTGTATTTCATCGAAAGCCGCCTCCCCCGTATATAGGTTTCCCTCTGCAGATACAGGTCTCATTATTTCCTTCCAACAGGTCAATTGACCTGTATGATCTACCTTGTACGTTCCATCACACAGTCGAAGAACCCCCGTCTCTTCAAAGATTCGATCATTCTCCGGATGATTTGCCGATCTGCGGCCGTCCAGGAAAAGCCCAGTCGGGAGAGTGCCTGAATGGTGAACTGATTGTCCACCGGAATGCTCTCCCGAACCTCCCCATCACTCAGGTCGTAATGCACCAGTGTGGAGAGATAACCGCTGATATCCTCCCGCGTCAGCCCTTCCTGAAGACGGCGGCTGAACGCATCATGGCCGACCTCCTCCACAGGGATGTCGCAAAGATTCAGGACACGGGCGATCTCACCCACCTCCACCAGATACGCATTGAAGGGATGGAACACTGTAAACTCCCGGCTGGTTCCGGACAGCAGCACCACTGCCCGGGCCGTCTCGTCGATGAAGGACAGTTCCACTGTTTCCCCCGCGACATCGGACGGATAACAGCCCAACACCGCATAAGCGCGTAAAGTGCAATTCTCCAGCTCATATCCCTCAAGAGGAGACATGTTCATCATTTCCTGATACAGCTCCAGGTTCAGCTCAACCCTGCACCCGCAGTCCTCCCGGATAAAGGCAATCCGCTCTCTCGCATAGTCCTCTTCCACGATCACAAACGCTGCGCCTGCTTTCCATACGCCCACTGCCGCTATGTAAGGCAACACTCCCCGCGGAAGGGAAATCAACACAAAATCCTCCCGCCTGATACCGTGGCTTTTGAGCCAGGCATACACGCAGGCACTGGACGTGTTGAATTCCGCGAAGGTGATTCCCTCTGGATTGCGGTCATCATACAGAAACGGAAGGTCCGGCCCGGACTTCACATTCTCCATGAATCGTTCCGAAATGTATTTCATACGGCAAATATCTCCTTTGGTGTGGGCAATGAATTCAGGTACTTTTAGGATCTAACATGATCAGTTCGGCATAAAGCATGAGACCCTTTTCACTTCTCCTCCGGACTTTACGCATGCTTCAACTTATGCATCTTGTTTGGGCGGCAGCCCTGCCAAGGTTTTTGGTATCATTCCATGTTCCCATATTGATTTGCCTTTTTCAGGTAATCCAGTCATCACGTTCCGCCGTTATCTTTTCGATTTCACGGAGCGTATTTTCCCGGAATGAAATCATGGATCAGCGGATCCTGCTCAGTTGAAGAAGAACTCCATGAACGGAATTAAGAGGCTTTGCACCTCTGTCGGATCCGCTTTGCGGATCAGGAAAACGTATGAGATCGGTTACTGTTCCGTGTCTGACGGGCAATACACCGATCCACGAGAATTATACCATGCAGCCATACATTCTTTCAAGAAAATTTGGGGATGATTTTCATAAAGTTTTCCCCGAACCAGAACAGCCGTGAAAAAGACCGAAGTCCGAATTTGCTTATCTGACCGATACCTTGCCAGGCAGGCATAAAGAAACCCGGGGGACCTCCGGGTTATCCGCTATTCAGCTTTCGAGTCCTGCCATATCGCTGGCATTACGCCAGTCCAGGTCGTCTTTCCTTCGCCCTTCTGTCAGTATACTGACTTTGCTGCCGTGTTGGTTCATTTTTATGGACGCGACAGTTCCTTATTCAGACCCTTTTCAGTTCCTCTTCTGCCGACAAACTGATGAAGCGACGGAAGCAGAAAATCCTGACACTTCTGCATTCTGGCCTTCCGTTGGTACGCAGGATAGACGCACCTGCCTGTTGATGATGCCCCTGGCAGGGGGAAGTGGTGGAGTTTCTTTCTGTTTCCAGGGCAGGCATCTCTGCCATAGACAGGCCAGGCCGGTGGAGAATGTACTGAGATGATGCGCCTCCTCCTCTTGTTTCTGGTAGTGGTCCATCTCGGGATATCTTTATCGCCCACGCTCGTGCAGGCAACGATCCATTGCCGAAAAATCTTGATTGTTTGATGCCGGAATGTTATGATTCGAAAGCGGCAGGACGTTCTCATTTCCCTGATCTCCTGTCCTCCGGTACAGGGCATGTACCGGCCTGCCCATCTGTCCGATTCCGTGCATCAACGGTTCACATCCGGCAAGGCAATCCCACATTCTTTGGAGGTCCGAGTATGAACAAAGACGGTCCGACCCGATCCATTCCCTCAAAAGTAAAGCAAACGTACGAATCCGTCACGGATTACTTTTCGGTCCTGCTGGTCTTCCTCTTTCCCATCGTGACCGGAATCATCTTCCTTCGGCTCATGTTTATGTCCGGCACACCGTCCTGGTTCCGCGTGATTCAGGGTCTGATCTTTATCATCAGCCTTATCCAGGCCGTCTACTTTCTGGTATTCTGGCTGACCCATTCAAAGCGGAGAAAGGACCGGTGAACACGTGTACTCGTCTGTTTTTCTGCTGGCCGCCGTGGCCTATGTTTTCCTGGCGATCTTCCTCTTTTTCAGTTTACCCGGATCCTGGAGACGCAATTCTCTCTTCATGGCCATCCTGATCCTGTGGCAACTTGTCGGTCTTACTTCCATCGTCCTGGTGTTCACGGTATTCCGGGATATCCCCTATGAGGGCATCCGGTATGAGATCTGCCGGGTTGGCAGCATGTACTACATCACAACGACCATTCAGGCTATCCTGTTTGCCATTCGGGCCGTATCCAGCAGGACCTATCTGTTTATCGCAAGACATACGGATTTCCCAATCCGGCTTCAGGGAGAACGACGGGTTTCGGACAAACGTTTTCACGCCGTCCTCATCATCGTCCTTTCGTTTGTCCTGTTTTTCATCGGATTTTTCAATATTGATTTTCTGCATGATACACGGTACGAGGTAAGCATCCCTGCGAACACACAGGAAAAAGAGCTCAATATCTGCCTGATTGCCGATATTCACGCCGGAGCCGGCACATGGGAATACACCTACGACGACATGGAGATGCTCATTAACAACGCCAATCCGGACGTCCTGCTGATTGCAGGCGATGTTTTTGATGAAACCACCGGTGTTCAGGACATCGAAAACTTTGCCTGGGTATTGCAGACCATCCGACAGCCCAGATACGGCATCTACTTTGTTTATGGGAATCATGACAGCATTTACAAAGACTGGGCGGGCGAAAAGATGCGTGCGGCAGGCGCCATCGTTCTGAAAGATGAAATGACCCTCATCGGAGAGGACATTCAGCTGATTGGCTGTATGGATCCGAAGCATCAGGCAAAAAGCCCGGAGGAACTGTTCAGGGACTGTGCCCCGGATCCCTCCAAACCCATCCTGGTTCTGACCCATCGCCCGTCTCATTTCAGTCGTATGGCCCGTCTGGGCTGCGACCTTGTCATGGCAGGCCATACCCACGGGTTTAACATTCCCCAGTTCCTCGGAAGCGCTCTGTTAGGCGATATGTATTCGGGAATCAAACAGTACGGTGAAATGGATGCCGTCACAACCTCCGGCGTGTCTGCCTGGGGCTTCCATTACAAGTGGCCGGCCATCAGCGAAGTCGTGACCATCCATGTCACCTTTACCGGGGATGCCGGCGAATAATCCGGTCCCGTCCACGTACTGAACACAGAAAAAGGCAGTCCCAATGTCGGGGCTGCCTTTCCCGTTCTCAGCGCTTACGAATCAGGCGTGGAGAACCGAAGCCCTCCCTCAGTTGAACCGATAAACCGCCCAGGCGGTTTCCGTTATTCGCCCTTCTTAATGTGCTCAACCAGGCTGATCCTGAAACCGGACGGGGCTCTCATGCCCATCGACTTCGACGAGGCATCTGTAACCATCTCGCCTGTTTCGGATTTCAAGCCATGACTTTCCAGCATTTCACGCGCTTCGTCAAAATTATCCACGTTCATCCGGATGGTCAACAAATCGGGTTTGGTGGAGTCGATCCTGTCGGAGTGCACAACATCCACATGGAAGCCACCCTCATTTTCCATCCGCACGCCAACGATATCCTCACGTCCCTCAAGATCATCCTTTTTGTGTACTTTCTCGAAACCAAGCGCTTCGAAAAGAGCAATCGTACCTTCTGCGTCTTTCGTGAGAATGAGCGGATCAAAAGATGTGATTTTCATGATCGGTTCCTTTCTGCCGGAGTTCTCCGGCCGTAGACTGTTTTATGCCTGTTTTCCCAGGGTGCGTCCGGACCATTAACCGTAACTGCGCTGGATCATCCGCCATTAGCCGGCAGATTTCCTGCTCTCGACCGACAATCCTCTTCGCTTTATTAGCCGTTCAGGAGTCATCAAAAGGCAGTATAACACGGGCAAAAGAAAAAAAACAATGCCCTTGCCAGCCTTCTCCGGCTCAATCCACGCCCGTTTCTGTGGCCCGCCATCTGCCTGTTCACCCCGCAGAAAATGTCCCATCCTTCCCGTCCTGTCAGGTCAGGTTGGAAAATACCGATATGCAAACCGGTATCCCGTCCCTGCTCCGGGAAAGGGTTTTCCTTTTTGGAACATGCAAAAGGACGCTCCGTTCCGAAGCGCCTTTTCGCAAAAATGTCTGTTGGCCGGGTCAGTCCTGATTTCGGTTCTTCTCATAGAGAACCCCAAGCCCCAGCCGGGTGGAGGTTCCGGTTTTCCGGTAGAGACGGGTCACATAGTCCTGAAGGGTTTTCACCCGGATGGACAGCCGTTCGCTGATCACCGCCTGCTTGTCCTCCGTCAGGACCAGTTCCCGAAGCACGTCCGTCTCGCGTGGGGTCAGATGGTACCGCTGCTGCATCCGCGCCAGCGTTTCTGTGGGGCTGAGCGGCCGTTGCGGGACCGTCTCAGCGGGAGCATCTACCGCCGAAAGTGTGGGGACACCCCTTTCGCCGGGCTTTTCCGACGTGTTTGGTGGTGTGCCTGGGGAGAAATTGAAATCTCCCCTGAATGCCATCAGCAGGATGACCATGGCCACACCGACGAGTTCAGCCCCCAGCACAGCCGGAGCGGGAAACGTGGAAAGACGGACCATGCCGGCCAGCAGCACCGCGCCGCTGTCCAGCATCCGTCCAAACGGTGCCCACAGCGCCGGATTCCCCGTTCCCGGTGCCAGACGCCAGAAGGTCAGGAGATAGTAAGAGGTAAAGGCCGCAATGGCCAGGTAGAACAGACACATATTCAGTTCGTATGTCCCCGCCGTGCCGACCAGAACCACATTCAGCAGTGCCATCAGCATGATGCACAGGGACATCACCGGCACAGCCCTGCCATTCTCCCGGTCGCCGATTCCGGCAAAAAGCAGATACCCGGGAATCATCATCAGGCGCGGCCAGCTGTACACATTGGCTGCCGTGTATTGGGAACGGATCATCAGATGATGGATCGTCTCATTGAAAAAGCAGGTAAAGAGGATGAACGTAAAGGCGATCAGGATGGAAAAGAGCAGATGACGCCGGGATGTTTTTTCCCTCTTCCCTATTTCCACGAAAGTCGTTTCGGGCAATGGCTGCATCAGCTGCGAGGCCAGGATGAAAAATGCGGCCAGCATGAAAAGCGGCAAAAGCCCGCTCCGGCGGATCTGAAGCAGATACTGCAGCAAAACCGCTGCGGCACTGCCGAGGCCCATGCATCGGGCAGGTTTCGCCCAGGTGACCATTTCCATGCTCATTCTCAGGTGAACCACGCCACCGGTCATCCCGAGGCTCAGGGCCAGAGCCATGGAAACGATCACGCTCAGACCGGAAGCGGTACCGATGACCATTATCAGGGACCCGCAGAGGAACAGCAGCCCCAGCATCCCGGATGTCGCCCACCTCCGGGCACGCCCGATGCAGATCCGATCAAGCCAGGCGTTCAGCAGGTAACCGAGAATGACAAACACCTGCAGGGCGTAGTAAACCAGCTCTCTCTGCTCCGGAGTGAGATACCCTTCCCCGGCATGATTGGCCAGTCCCAAAGCCGTGAACTGCAGAAACACAAACGCGCCGAACAGACCGGTCAGCCGAAGTCCCCGGGGAACTTCACGGAAAACAGACCGGATCTTCCATCCGGCCTTGTCCCTTACACCCGCTTCAGTCATCATCGCTTTCAAATCCCTTTCCATCCATATACGATCTGTCTCCGGCGCCCGGGAGCCGCTTCGTGGTCTTTGCGGTCACTCCCCATCGTTCTTCGTTCGATGTCCCGGAGATGTGGCCACCGGTCTGCATCGCGATCAGTGTGTCGCCTCTGCAGGACCGCCTTTGAAGCCTTCGCATAACGAATTCGTTTATTCCGACACGACCCCTGCCCTCCGGTCCAACCGAAATGAGTGTCCCCGGGGCAGGATCGGAACGTTCCATGCCAGGTAGAAGGGCTTCCATATCATGCAGAAAAACAGGTCCGAAACCAAATATCTATCCCCACGATCCGCCCTGAGTGTGTTATACTGTCTGTGTTGATCCACCTCAGGGAGGGTCACTAAACGAAAGGCATTTTGCCCGCCCAGATCCTTTAACAGGAAAGGATTGGGCCAGGTATGCACCGGTCTGTCAAATTTGATCCCGCTGCAATCATACGATGCTGAAATCCCAGGCAACA
>JAFUBF010000302.1 GCA_017460325.1 Clostridia bacterium
CGGCTACCATTGACAGCGTGGAAACGCCGGAGGGATTTGAACCGGTTGAGTCGGTTCCGGTAGAAATTGAGGGCGGAGCCCTGACCCTGGCGGAACTTATTCAGCCGCGGCAGGGTACGCTGCGTCTGATTGTTTCCGAGCAGACGGTGGAAAACGGCCGCATCGTCCATATCCCGATGGAAAACGCCGGCGTCCGACTGACCCGGGAGGGGACCGTTCCGGAGGGATTGGAAAACCTGACCTCCAATGCGAAGGGCATCATTGAAATAGCGCTCCCGGCGGGAACGTATGAGGCAGCGCTGGATGGGACAGATGACAGCGTGACCGTTACCGTGGCGAATGACACGGAAACGGAGGCGGAGCTGCTTACTCTTGCCGCCGAGGGCGGCGTTGAACTGACCATCACGGCCCGGGACGATGTGGACGCGATGCTCCTGACCCAGATGCAGTTTGAGCTGCGCGGGACGGACAGTACCTTCCCACTCCGACTGGAGGAAGGGGTATTCCGGGCTGAACATTTACCGGCAGGGCAATACACGCTCAGCGAGACCCAGGCCCCCGCCGGATACACCCTGATGGAAGACCGGGCTCTTGAGGTGGCCGGTGGGCAGCTGACCTCCATTACCGTTCCCATGGTGGAATATGCAACGGTACGGGTGGCCAAGTACGGCCTCACGTTTGATGATCAGATGAAGAACTATCTGGTCCCGCTGAAGGGCCGATACGGCGTGTTTGTCCGGGAAGGGGAGGAACTGGTTCCCTATCCGGACGAGGACCATCAGGTGCTGGTCTATGCACACGTAGCATCCGATTCGGTACTGCCCTCTGTGGCCCGCCTTCCGGCGGCAGAGGAGGGATCCGTCTTTTATCTGATGGAGCTGGATGCCAGCGCCGGATTTGAAAAGGACGGGGACATGCATGAGATCACCGTCCATCCCGGGGATACGGTGGAGGTCACGGGCAGTGTGTCCAGTGACCGGGGCTTTTATCACCTGACCCTCGTGGATGCCCAGAGTGGGGAGCCCGTGTCCGGCGCTCTGTTTACCCTGGCGGATGCCGAGGGGAATGTGCTGGATACCTTTGAACTGAACGGGACATACCGCAACGAAATGGCCATTCCGGTGGGGGACTATGTCCTGACGGAAATCCGGGCGGCCTCCGGTTATCTTTTGACGGATGCCCGGAAGGAATTCCGCGTGGAACCGTATCTCTCCATGGGCGGACAGGTCACCGAGGTGGCCTTTGAGACCCTGCAGATTCCGGGTGCTGACTGGGGAAGCGGGATGTTCTACGCCCTGAGTGCGTCCGGGGAACAGGGACTGACCATGCTGACGGTGGACCCGGCCGGACTCCCGTCGATGATCGGCCTGACCCTGCCGCAGATGACCCTCACGCTGAACGGGGAATCCGGGGAGAGCACCGGGATCCGCATGATCTCCCTGACCGGCGCGGAGAACGGAACGCAAAATGCTGACATCCGGGTGGAATACGCGGCCGCCGGCAGCGGCTGGCTCATGAGCCGCAGTCAGGTGGTGCGGGCGGCTGAACTGCCGGAGAATGTGATTTTCCCGGAGGAGGAGGCGGTCTATGCCGTTCGGCTGACCTATCTGGATCCTGAGACCGGACTCGAACAGTGCGGCCCGGGATTTGTCCCCGGGGATGTGATCCTGCAGATTGAAAACTACAGGGAACAGCCGGTGAGTGTGGAACTGACAGCCAGTTTCACCGGAAGGCTGATCTACCAGACCGAAGAGGAGCAGCCCTCTAAGGAGCTCAGGATTCATTCAGAGGCCGGTACAGCCTTTGAGGCTGTGCCCTCCGGGATTTCCGCGCCCGTGGTCATGGGCCGGGACGGCCGGATATCGGGTGTCGTCTTCTACGACAGGAACGCAGATGGCCTCCTTACCCCGGATGAGAAGGGGATACCGGACATTACGGTAACATTGTGTGACGTTGCCGGAAATGAGATTGAGGAGACGCAGACGGACGGGGAGGGCAGGTATGCATTTACCTCGCTTTCTGCCGGCCAGTATACCCTGAACTTTGACAGACGGCGACTGTATACCCACGGTCTTCTGTATTCGGACTATCTGTGTTCCCGGATCAGCATGACCGGGATCAGCGAGCCTGTGACCATTGATGCGACCCACACGGATGAGTGGCTTCTGGCGGGCGCGGTCAGTCCCGCAGCGGTAAAGGGTGCCCTTGTTTTGCAGGTTTCACGGGATCAGGTTGAGCCCGTGGAGGGATGGGCAGTGGAACTGCTCCATGCAGGGGAGGAGGAACCGGTCACCGTCTGGACCACGGACAGTGGAACCTTCAGCAGCGACCGTCTGCTTCCGGGGGAATACGAACTTCGTATTCAGCTGCCGGAGAATACCCTCAGTGCGGAGGCGGAAGACGGCCGCTACATCGAGGTGATCTCTGTCTCCGAAGGGGAAACACTGACGATTCCCACCATCACGTTCAAGCGATCTGCAGCCGTCCAGGGCAGCGTTCGCGTGGATGAGGACGGGGATGGGACGCTGCCGGATCAGGCAGAGGCGCTCAGAGACGTACGTGTGGAGATTTCAGCGGTTCAGGCAGATGGACACGCGGAACCGGTAGGATCCACGGTTACGGATGCGGAGGGCAGGTACCGCTTTGATGGCCTGCTGGAGGGCGATTATGTCATCAGCTTCCAGCTGGATGACCCCTGGGTCTTTACCCGGTACGGCACGGATTCCGATGTATTTGGTTCCGTGTCCGGCAGTGGCAGTACACAGGCGTTCCGGGTTGACTGTGGCTCCGAGACGGTGCGCAATGCCGGCGTGACCCTGCCGACGCAGTTTACCGTGACGGTGTTCAATGATACCCGAATGGATGGCATTCGGGGAACGGATGAGCCGGGCGTCCCCGGTGTCCGGATCTCCCTGGTTCGGATTGAAGGGGAGATGGACGGGGAAACCGAGTCTCTGTATACCGATGAAAACGGTTCGGCTGTTTTTGAGCGGGTCAGCCCCGGCCGGTATGCGGTTCTTTACCAGATGCCGGGCATCTGGCGGACGACCGTGATGCCGCAGACCGGGGATGGCCGGGTGGGAAGCTTCGTCCCGCAGAGTACAGAGCCGGAGGGCCGGAGCGGAACGTTTGAAATTCCCATGGGGACGGCACTGGAACTGTCCATTGGCGCCGTTCAGACCGGCGAAATCAGCGGTCGTGCGTATTATGATGACAACGCGGATGCCGCCATGTCCGGGGATGAACCGGGCGCCGAGGGGGTTACCGTCAGCCTGCTTGATGCGGATGGAATCTTCCTTCAGGAAACGACGACCGGCCCGGATGGCTCGTACGCCTTTACCGGTCTGCCGCAGGGGCGGTATTATGTGAGCTTCATGGCCCGGGATGGCGAGTGCTTCAGCGGAAATGAACGCACGGCCAGCAGAGGGGCGGCGGAGCGGAGTGATGAATCCGTCACCAGGACCCGGGCGATCCAGCTGGAAAGCGGGCGTACCCTGTCCGGCGCGGATGCGGGCATTGTCCGCCCGTCGAGAATCGTGGGCAGCCTCTTTGTCGACCGGAACGCGAACCGCGTCCGGGATGAGGAGGAATATCCCCTGTCCTTTGCCAGTGTCAGCCTGACCAATGCTTCGGGGCGGGCCATTGTGAGCACGGTAGAAACGGATGAGGAGGGCAATTTTGTCTTTGAACGGGTATATCCCGGCCGCTATAAGCTTCGGATTGAAGCGGGCAGCGGATACGTCTATTCGGGCAATATCGAAGGGAATCCCCTGCCGGTGGAAAGCCAGTCCGGCAACTGGGTGTATACCGCGGAGTTCGTGATTTACGGCAACACTGCGGTGGAAAATCTCAGCTATGGGTTCCTGAGCCAGGGTGTCATTTCCGGAATTGTCTGGGAGGATTCCGCGTACACCGGGGTGTATCCCGGCGGGAACGGCCTGCGCTATGTGACGGTGACTCTTTATGACGGGGACGGGACTGTCTGCGGGTCTGTGAAAACGGACCGGGAGGGCAAATTCCGGTTTGAAAAACTGATGCCGGGCGAGTACAGCCTCGAAGTGGCGCTGGAAGCCGGGTCTGTCGTCACTCCGGACGGAGAAGATTCCATGGCACCCCGGGCGAACGCGGAAACCTGCACCATCCCGCTGGGGACCCTTGCCATGGGCGAGGTCCGGGATGACCTGCGGATCGGCGCCCTGAAACCGGGCTCCGTGACCGGCTATGCCTGGTATGACTCAGATAATGACGGACGGCGTCAGACGGACAGCACACCCATGGCCAATGTGCCGGTTACACTGCAGGTGCTGAGCGGTTCGGACAGCGGCAGTGTCCGTGAGACAACGACCGATGAAAACGGCCGGTATCGCTTTGATGCGGTCATGCCGGGGACGTTCATCCTTTCGGCGACGGTTCCGGAGGAGATGGCCTTCACCCGGAACCGAAGCGGACAGAAGCGGGTGAGCATCATTTCTCAGACGGATGATTTCATGGGTGAGTCCGATGTACTGACCATGGAAGCCGGACTGAATCTGCAGGATGTGGATATTGGCGCGGTTGGAATCGGACAGATTGAGGGCCAGGCCTGGACGGATGCCGTGTATGATGGAATCATGAACAGCGGCGACGTGCCTCTGGCGGGGGTCACCGTGACCCTTCTTGATGCCGCGACCGGTGAAACGGTCCGCCGGGTCCAGACGGATGCGGATGGCCGCTACTCCCTCGAACGTCTCAGGACCGGCGATTACCGGATTCGAGTCGATCTGCCCGATGCCATGATCTTCACCCTGAACGGGTCCGGCATTATTCCCATGACCGACAGCAGCCGGGGAGAGACGGAATCTTTCCATCTGGATATGGGCGGAATCCTGTCCGGTTATGATATCGGTGCCATTGTGCCGGCCGTGATGGAGGGCGCCGTCACCGATGAGGAGAGCGGAAACGGATGCATGGGTGTCATTGTCTCCCTCATGGAGGGGGGCACGGCCTTAAAGACCGTTCAGACAGATGCCCGGGGGATGTACAGATTTGACATGATTCGCCCCGGATCCTATCGCCTGCGCTTTGGCATTGAGGAAAAACAGCTCTTTGCGCTTACGGTTCCGCTGACCCTGACCGATGCAGATGCAAGAGAAGGGGAGACGGAGACGGTGCAGTTGCCCATGGGCGAGCACGTCGCGGTAACCCCGATTCAGACCGTGCGCTGCGCGGAGGTGGGTGGATTCACGTGGCTCGATGCCAATGTGGACGGGCACATGGATACCGGCGAAAAGGCGCTCCCGGGTGTCCGCCTGACCCTGCTCGAAGAAGAGACGGAAAGGGTAGTGGCCCAGACGGAATCGGATGAGAACGGCGTGTATGCCCTGCCGAATCTTCGCAGAGGCAGGTATATCCTTGAGGCGGAACTGCCGGAGGAGATGCTCTTTACCGACTATACCGGTGTGGAAGCGGATTCCTGCATGGAACCGACGGACAACAACCTGAGCAGAAGCCGGGCGTTTGATCTTTCCAGCGGCGAAACGGTGAGGATGAACATCGGCGGCATTCTGCCGGGGACAATCGGGGACACGGTCTGGATTGATCTTGACGGAAACGGTCTGCAGGACTATATGGAACCCCAGCAGCCGGGTGTCGAAATCACACTCCTTCAGGTGGGCGAGGACGGATCGGAGACGGAGGTAACCTCTGTCATCAGTGACATGTACGGGTAGTATCTCTTTGAAGATCTCCGTCCGGGTCGCTATCGGATAAAGGTTCAGGGGTCGCTGGCGTTTACTCTCCATTACGGGGAGCCGCTGCAGGAGATCGACAGTGATGTTCTGCCTGAAACGGGGATGAGTGAGGTGTTCCTCCTTC
>JAFUBF010000303.1 GCA_017460325.1 Clostridia bacterium
ATACTTTTATACCACATAAAAACGTTGGTGTACAGAGTTTGTGGATTTCCAAACTTTATGCACACCAACTTCATTCCACTTGGTTCACGCAATTTGTAGTAAAAGCCTTTATTTTGGCTCACTCAATCTTTGGCGGTACACTTTCAGTCTTCCGGGAAAAAGGTTTTTTCACACATGCCGATGATACTTCCCCCCATCCCACTGATTATCAAAAAACAGATCGAAGCGGACATGCTTCGATCTGTTTTCTGATTCACTTTTGTACGGAGCTTACTTCTCCAGGAACCGGATGATCGCGTCGGCAGAGGCCTGTGCACCGCCGAGAGAACGCATATCATCGCTGAATTCTTTGGCCTTGTTGCGATAGCTGGGATCCTGAAGGAGTTTCACAATCGCGGCCCTGAGGGATTCGCTGGTGATGGCATTCTTGTCAAGGAACGCCACACCGAGGCCGTTCTTCTCAATCTGGCGGGCGGTGATCGCCTGCTCATCCATCTGAGGAATGGCAATCATGGGAACACCGTAATAAATCGCCTCACCCGTGCCGCCCATACCGGCATGGGTAATGAACACAGAGGCCTGAGAGAGGATATCCAGCTGCGGAACCATCTTCCCCAGTTCCACATTGGCCGGTACATCGTGCAGGGTCTCCGGATCAATCGCGCCCAGGGCCGCGAAGACATTGATATCCAGGTCACGTACCGCGTCAAAGAGGATCGGATAGTATTCCGGCCAGTTGTTGAACGCCGTTCCCAGGGAGGAATACAGGAGGGGCTTTCCGTTGTCCGGTGCAGTCCAGGAACCGAAGGTGCTGCGCTTGCCGATCTGTACGCCGGTAAAGACAAAGCTGTCATCAAAGCTCTCATAATTCGGCACCAGCTTTTTCTGGACCATGACCAGGTTCAGGTCGCCCTGTCCATCAAAGATCTCCTTGACCGTCATCTTCCTGCAGCCGTACTTGGCCACATAGCCATCGGCGATCTGATCGGCTGCAATGCGCAGCGGATGATCGGGACGGACATGGGAAAAGCCCTCTGCCACAGAGTAGGTATCATTGGAGGGATAGCTGGTGTAGAGCATGATATTGGGAACCTTCAGGACATCCGCGGCCATGGTGCCGGCAATGCCCGCAAAGTCATGGAGGATCGCATCGGGCCTGTCTTTCCGGAGAACATCCAGCACCGTATCGATGTACGCACCCGCTTCATTGAGGAAGAGGAATGGTACCACGGCGGCGACGCCGCCATCATCCTCCGCGCCTTCCTCCTTTTTCTCATTCTGGGGCGCGTTGCTGGCCATCCAGGAGGGCACGGATACGAAATTCGCACCGGTGGGTTCCACGATCGCCCGGAAGTCTTCCGTGCTGAAATAGGTGACGCGCACCCCGCGCTTAACGAGCTCCGTGACGAAGGAGAGCGTAGGATTGACATGCCCGAAGGCACCAAGGGATACGACTGCAATATGCATGAGAATGCTCCTTTCTTTTTTCCGGAAAGGCAGATCCCTGTGTGGGCTCTGCCCTCCGGTCTTTCCTTAACGACCAGTGGCCGCATTTACTTTTTCGTGCCGTATACTTTCAGAACCTCTGCCTTCTTGATGAAGATGCTGCACGTGCCGAAGCGCACGCGGCAGAGCTCCGGAGCCTTGGGGTCCATCTCGATATAGCGGTGATTGAGTTTGTCCTCGATCTGCGCCGTTCCGGCGTAGATCGCATCACACAGAGCAACATACCCATCCAGATACGCCCTTGAGATCGGTGTGCCGTTGTGATTAGGCAGAACAAACCAGCCCTCTCCGGCAATCTCCCGCAGACGCACCGCATTGCTGCGCAGGTTGGCGATTCTCTTTTCCACATGATAGGGCGCATCGGGATTACAGGAATTATCGTACACCAGGGTCTGGGAGGATTCAAACTCGTCCCCGCTGAAGAGCATCTTATGTCCCTCATCCACGAAGAACAGGGAACTGTTACAGTGCGCCGGCAGCGCCTCCAGCACCCGGATGCTGCGCCCGCCGAGCTCAATGACATCTCCATCATGCACCACGGTTTTCCGGTAGTCCGGATACACCCAGGCCGACGGATCCCTGGGGTAACGTCCACCCTCAAGAGAGGGCGCATCCACCGGCCAGCCGGGCGACAGCAGGACCTCCTCCCACTCCGCATTGCCGGCGGAATGGTCCGGGTGATAGTGTGTATTGGCAACAATGACCGGTTTCCTGGTCAGGCGCTCCACCAGGTTGCGCAGGTGGCCGATGCCATACCCGGTATCCAGAAGGAGAGCCTTTTCCTCCCCTTCCAGCAGATAGATGTACTCGGATCCGTTCATGAAACTGATGATCCAGGTGACCTCGTCCAGTTTCCATGAGACATAGTTGCCGAAGATCTCCTCCAGCGCCATTTCCCTGCTATCGTCCATCTTACACCTCCATCGTCAGTTCACTGATCTGCTTAATTGCCTCTTCCAGCTTCTCCGGATCGAAGGGCAGGAACGACAGATACCGGAATTCCGCCAGGCTGTTGCAGCCGAACTCCGGATCTTTCCCTTTTGCCATGCCGCCAATGGGCGGAACCAGCGAGAAGAGAATGCCCAAGGCCTGCTCATTCTCCCCCAGATCGGAAATCAGGGTATTCTCATCGAAGGGCCTGCGGTAATCCACCGTCGGCATATAGGTAAAGTCGTACACGCCTGCATCCAATGTCTTTGTGCCCTCGCCGGACCGGGGCAGTGTCAGCTCTGCCTCACAGCCGAAGGGAATCTCCACATGCACGGAAACCGTCCCGTCCCTGTTGATTCGGGTGTTGGAGACATACCGCCCTGCGGCAGAGTCAAAGGAACATTCGAGGGTGGGAAGCCGGTAATCGGGATTGGGGGCAAGGATGACTTTCCGGAAGCCCGGCGTCAGGGGCCGGATACCCGCCGCCCAGCCGTAGACAAATTCCATGACCGAACCGTACGAGTAGTGATTGAGGGAATTCATGCCGGTATCGGAGATGGTCCCGTCCGGTCCAACCGAGTTCCAGCGCTCCCAGACCGTGGTCGCACCGAGATTGACGCAGTACAGCCAGCTGGGGAAATCCTCTTTCAGCAGGAAGTTGTACGCGCACTGGGTGAGCCCGCTCTCGGCCAGCACCGTGCAAAGCAGCGGCGCCCCCACAAAACCGCAGCGGATGCGGAAACCGTCCTTCTTGAGGCGGTCCATAAACTGGGCGATCAGGCGGTCTCTGTCGACCCAGAGACCAAACTTCAGGGCCACAATGTAACTGGCCTGCGTATCCATGGCAAAGCGGCCGTTGGGGGTGAAGTATTCATTCAGGATGCTGGTCCGGATCTTTCCGGCCAGTTCCGCATAATGCGCTGCCTCGTCCTGTTTCCCCAGGATCTCAGCCGCCTCGGCGGTGAGCTTGGCCGACTGGTAGTAATAGACCGCTCCGAGATAATGGTCATCCGTTCCGCCTTTGAACCCATCCGGGCTCGGCCCGTCCAGTCCCAGCCAGTCGCCGAACTGGAAACCGGGCTCAAAGGTATAGCGCCGGTCCGTGTCCAGGCGGTCCATGTAATCCACCCAGCCCTTCATCATGGGATAGGCGAAAGCCAGCTCTTCCCGGCTGCCGTAGTACTTCCAAACCGTCATGGGCAGGAAGGTCCCGATGTCCCCCCATGCGCTGGTGGCATCCGCCTTATGGCCGATGTTGGGCACATAGTTGGGAACCGCGCCGCGAAGGAAACTCTGCTCGTCCATCAGGTCCTGCTCGAACTTGTGGAAGAAGGCCCGGGTGTCCATATGGTAGCTGGCGGTCGGTGCGAAAATCTGCGCATCACCGGTCCAGCCCAGGCGTTCGTTCCGCTGCGGACAGTCGGTGGGCATGTCGATGAAGTTGGACTTGAGCCCCCAGACCGTGTTCTCATACAGACGGTCGATCTTCTCATTGCCGGTGTGGATGTGGCCGGTTCTGTCCATATCGGAATAGAGCACACAGCCGCGGAACATCTCCTTTGTCAGCTCACCGACCCAGCCCACGACCTTTACATACCGGAAACCGAAGAAGGTGAAGTGCGGACGCACGGTCTCCGGATGTCCGTCGGAGACATACACAAGCTGGGAATTTGCCTCGCGATAATTGCCGCGGTAGAAGCATCCGTTCTGCAGGATCTCGCCGAAATCCAGCGTAATCTGCGTTCCGTGCGGCAGGTCCGCATCAAACTCGGGGAAGCCGGCGAAGTTCTGCCCGAAGTCCAGAACGGTTTCACCGGCCGGTGTCGAGAGGATTTCCTTCACGGCAATCTTCTCTTTGATGACCACCGGAAGACTCAGCCGGTCCACAAGGTTTGTTTTAACCAGGTTCCTTGTTCCCTCATTCTCCTCCGGCTCGTGGATGACCTCTGCCGGCCTCCAGTGGATCGTTTCATGCAGCGTGCGGTCAATCGTCTCGCCGAAGTAGATGCCTGACTCCACAATGGAGGAAGGACAGTACACAAACTTCCCGTCCGTGCAGACCGTCTCGTGTGTTCCGTCCGCATAATCCAGGTGCAGTTCCCCGATCACCGCCATGCGGTCGCCATAGTTGCAGGCCTGGTTTTCCAGTCCGAAAACGCCCATGTACCAGCCCTTGCCCAGGAGGAACGACAGCTCATTTTCGCCCTCCCGCAGATCACCCAGGGCAAAGGTCACGACCTGCAGACGCTTTTCATAGTTGGTAACGCCGGGCTTGAGGTATTCCTCTCCCAGCTTTTCCCCGTTGACATAGGCCTCGAACAGGCCAACACCGCAGGCGTACAGCCGTGCCCGGATGAGGCCGGGCCGGACCGTAAAGGTTCTTTTCAGTAACGGATGGCAACCGTCCCCGTTTTCCGCGGCAATCCAGTCTGCCTGCCAGGGTTCCCCCTGTTTGCCGGTTTCAAAGCAGGACTCGGCCTCACACCGGTCACCGCAGTCCCCCTCCACGCAGATGGAAACGCGGTAGGCCGTACGGGGACGGAGCGGAAGCGAGAAGCTCTCCCCGGTATGGTTCAGGTCCGCGCCCTCCCGCTCAGCCAGAATGACATCCGGGGTATCTGCGGCAAAGATGCGGATCCGGCTGTTGGCTGCCTTTTTGCTCCGGGTATCGGTCACCTTCCAGGAAAGGCTCAGCGTATCCATGGCAAATCCCAGAGGTTCATGCACACCGTTGCATTTGATTTGGGTGATCTTCATTTCTCTTTTCGTCCCTCCTTGCATCAAGGTCTGGATTTTGTTACAATCTCAAGGAAACAATGCGTTACGTCCATTCATTTTAAGGCGGTGATTCTGTGCAGTCTTTCGTCAAAGTCGGCGATCTGCAGCACGTATTGAAGGAACACTATCAGAAAACAGGGGATCGTCTGCAGTTTCATGAGGCAATAGACAGACTGGACCATCAGGGGCTGGTTCTGCATTCCCTTTCCCGCAATCCCCGTTATACGGATTTCTTTCGTCATTGGAGTCAGGAGGACTTTGAAGACTTTTCCAACGAGCTTTACATTCCGGTGCTCCAGTACTCAAAGAATGACGGACAGCAGGTTCAGGAGGGAAGTATCTTCCCGCTCACCCGGGATGTCTTCATCTTCCGGCATCCACGGTATACCCGTCTCCTGCTCCATACCCATGATTTCGTTGAAATCGACTTCGTGGTAAAGGGGTCCTTCCGGCTGCACTTCGAGGATACGGTTCATGAATTCCGTGAGGGCACAGTCTGCCTCATCGCCCCGGGCTCCCGGCATGACGTGGAGATCTCAGATGAGAGCACCGTGTACACGTTCATGCTGCGCCGCAGCACCTTCGAGGCCACTTTCTTCTCCCTGCTCAGCCGGGATGACACGCTTTCCCTCTTTTTCCGCAACATCCTCCAGCAGAAGCAGGAGCCCAATTACCTGATGTTCCACATCGGGGATACCGGTTTCAGCCGCGGCCTGACAGAAAGAGCCATGCTGGAATGCTTCACCATTGATGACTACGCCAACATCTGCGCTGTCAGCATGATACATCTGATCTTTGCGGAATTCCTGCGGGAAGCCGGAGACTCGCCTCAGTTCTATCACTACCACATGGGCAAGAACTTCTCCGCCGTCCTTAACTATATCCGCCACCATTATCAGACGGTGACGCTGACACAGCTCTCCGAACAGTTTCACTACTCGAAACCGCATCTGTGCGCACTCATCAAGCAGAACACCGGGGTCAGCTTCTCGGATCTCATCCGGCAGATTCGCATGAGCCGCGCCAGAGACTATCTGCTGAACACGGATCTGCCGGTGACGGACATCGCAGACATCGTGGGATATAACTCATCGGATCATTTTTCCCGCGTTTTCCGCAGCACCTTTGACTGTTCGCCCCGGGAATACCGGAGGACAAACGCCAAATCGGATGAGCACTTCGTTCCCTTTGAGATGAATTAATCATCCTTCCGGAAAAGCCCCACGCTTCTCAGAGTGCGGGGCTTTTCCCTTATGGATGGATCATTTTGTTCCGTGCATCCCGGGAATCGCATCGCCGGAACCTGCTTTTTATCTGATCCGTTTACGGATCTGTCCGCAGTATAGCATTGACCCCCTGTCCTGAACAGGGCACAGGTTTCGTATTACCCGACATATTTTCAGGTTGTTCCTCTCAGGCCTGTACCTGAATCTTTGCCGCTGTCCCGTATTCGCCGGTCACGTATACCCTCACGCGACTCTGACCGGTCTTCCTGAGGATGAGCTGTGCCCGGCCCAGATAGGTGCTGGTTTTCCCTTCCCCGTAATTGAGTTCCGGCCGGGGATCGCCGCTGCCGAATCCCAGCAGCTGAGCACCTTCGACTTCGGCGGTGAGCAGTTCGTCCATTCCGGTCACGGGCACGCCCTTCCTGTCATAGAGCTGCGCCGTCAGGTAAATCAGTTCTTCCCCGTTATAGTCTACGTTCAGGGTCAGTCCGATCTCCCCTTCAGGCGTGTGCAGCTCGCAGGAACCCAGTTCCTGCCCGTTCCGGAACGCCACTGCCCGCAGCGTACCGGGTTCACAGACCGTCTCATAGAGCACGCGACACATTTCCGGCTTCCTGCGTCCAAGGCTTTTGCCGTTCAGGAAGAGCTCCACCTCGTCGCCGGGAGCATACACCTCAATCACGACCGGTTCGCCCTCGCAGTCGGGCCAGTCCCAGTTCCCCTCCGCGTCACTCATCACCCACGGGGTCTTAATCAGGGGCTCCCCAAAGTGATACGGATTCTGCACCGCGATATAGGGCTTCTGCCGAAGACCGAAGACGATCTCGCGGTAATAGCTCAGGGGACGACGGAAACCGGTCAGGTCCAGGTCGCCACAGTAGGCAAGCTGACAGGGGTACTGCGCCCCAAAACCGCCCTCGCCAAACTCATACGCGGGGATGCCCACGCCGGCCTCTCCGATGTAATCCCAGCCCGTCCAGGTGAAGTCTCCGATGACGGCGGGCAGCTTTTCGACCAGGGCCCAGTTGCGGGCAATGTCCGGCGGGTAGGTCTCCGAGCCTACCATCACCCGGTTGGGGTAGTTGACAGAATCCGGCTCATAGCGGGCCGCCATGTAATTGTAACCCGCCACATCCAGGCCGGCGCAGGCCTTCTCCAGCCGTTCCGTAATAGCCTCATGCACGACAATCTGATCCATCTTCGTATCCATGACGGTCATGAAGTCGTTGACGTTGCCGCTGATTTCGCCGGATGCCTGCATGTCCCGGGAAAGGTCTGCCATGATACGGCCCATCTGATCCCCTGCGGCAAAGACGCCGTTGATGCCCGCTGTGGTGTACCGGGTGGGATCCAGTTGCCGGATACGGTCTGCAATCTTCGCGCAGACCAGGCTGCCGGCATCCGTGCCGATCTCCGGAATCTCATTGCCCACGGAATAAAGGATCACCGAGGGATGGTTGAAGTCCTTCCTCACCATGAGGTCAATGTCCGTCTCCCACCACCTGTCAAAGTCCAGCGCGTAGTCGAGGTCGTTCTTGGGCCGCTGCCACATGTCCGAAAACTCGTCCATCACATACATCCCGAGTTCATCGCAGGCCCGGAGCAGCACCGGTGCCGCCGGATGGTGCGACATGCGAATCGCGTTGAACCCCGCCTCTTTCAGCAGCCGGATCTGGCGGTACTGGGCATCGTAGTAGGTCGCCGCGCCGATGATCCCGCTGTCGTGGTGGATGCAGGCACCGCGGAGCTTGACCATTTTGCCGTTGACGCGCAGGCCACGCACCGCATCCAGGGAAAGCGTGCGAATGCCGAAGGCAGTCTCCGCCTCATCCACATATTCCTGCCCGTCGCAAAGGGCAACCGCGGCGGTATAGAGCGCAGGGTTGTCCTCCGACCAGAGAGAGGGTTCTTTCACCAGGATATGCTGGGTCAGCGTCCTTTTTTCCCCGGCTTTGATGAAAAACGTCGTGCGTTCCCGTCCCGCATCCAAACCTGTGGCCGAACGGATTTCCGTATTCAGGGTCAGTGTGCGGGGACTGAGGGACTCGTTGATGACCGTGGCACTTACGGCAAGATTGGCATAATCCCCGTCGACGCTCACCGTCGTTACCTGCACCTTGTCCGGTTCAATATAGGTCGGTCCGGAGGTGAGCAGATAGACATCCCGGTAGATGCCGCTTCCGGAGTACCAGCGGGAATTGGTCATGCCGGCATTTCGTACCTGGACGCGGATCTCATTCTGCCCCACATGCAGAAGCGGCGTGAGGTCCACATAAAAAGTGCTGTATCCATTGGCTTCGCTGCCCGCCAGCTGCTCATTGACATAGACCCGGGCATGGCAGTAGACGCCATCAAATTTCAGGATGGTCTTTTTCCCGATATCCTCCTCGCTGAGGCTGAGCAGCCTGACATAGGTGTAATTGCCACCGTCCCGATAGCCGGTGTTCCCGCCGTTGGGGCTCTCCGCATAGGCGGCCTTCTCAATCATGGCGTCGTGGGGCAGCGTGACGTCCCTGGCATTTTCCGGGATGTTCCAGACCAGCGCAAAGGCATCCTTATCCGGCCAGAACTTCCAGTTATCGTTCCATTTGCTCTGTTTCACGTGCTTTGTCCTCCATTCTCATTTTTACCTGACCCGATCTTTCAGGTTGGTGTCGGTCTCATACGGCATTCGTCTCTGCCGGAATGCCTGTCAGTTATTTCAGCCGCAGTCCGCCCTCGGTTTCCACCGGATAAAAGACCGGACGTTCCAGATACTTGTCATTCGGGGAGTGAAGCGTGAACCACAGGGAGCCATCCTTTTCCGTAAACAGCATCCCGTGTCCGCCATTGGCCGGATATAGCGGTTCAGCCCGCTGTACCCAGGGGCCGGTGAGCTTTCCGGATGCGGACTCTGCCACCCCAACGGCATAGGCCTGCTCGCTCCAGCTTGACCAGGTCATGATGAGTTTCCCATTCGGGAGCCGCATTACGCAGGGCCCATCGGTAAAGTAGACATCACCGTCCATGCCGAACTCCTGTTTCGCAAAGGGGACGGGTCTGGCCCAGGGTGCCTCGGCAGCGGAGAACAGCGTTACCACATCATCGGCCGCGGCTCTCAGGTCCTCTGTCAGCGCTACCATGCACATGTCGCCCCGCGGATCATCCTCAAAGGAGTGCGAGAAGATCAGGTAGGGTCTGCCATCCTCCACAAAGAGCGTCCCGTCAATACAGGACCAGTCCTCCGGCGTGAGGCGCTCCCCCCAGGGTGTAAAGGGGCCCGTGGGCGCATCAGCCCGCAGGACGTAGATTCCCTTTTTCCGGTCCGCCGCGCCCAGCGTGGTAATCAGGTAGAAAAATCCCTGCCAGTACACACACTCCGGTGCCCAGTACGCCCGATCTGCCCAGTACTGTTCCGGACGGTGAAAGATTTCGTATGGCCCCTCCCAGTTCTCTCGGTCCTGGCTTACATAACAGTCAAAGCCGTCTGCCTCTCCCCAGCAGGTTTCGCTCCGGGTCCCGTAGAGATAATACCTGCCCTCATGAATCAGCACATAGGGATCCCGCAGATTGATCTCGTTTGTCTTCCGTGTCTGCATCATGTCCTTCTCCGATCTGTAAGTTCTTCGGTTGCGAAACGTCGTTTCCTGACTGTGACCATCATAGCATTTCTTTATCCTGTCAGGCCATGACGCGGATTCTGAAACATCCGACATATTTTCGGATTCTGTCATTTCCGATTCCCCTGATCCCCAAAGACAAAGGATCATTTTCCGACCGGACAATACACACCAAAAAGCCAGCCTGCTTCCGGCTCAGCAGCCGAAAAGCAGGTTGGCTCTTCTGTTGAAATCGGGGGATTTACTGCCCGGCAATGACACGGTGCCATTAACCGGGAACCGCCTGTCAGCGCCCATGGATCAGGCCAGGCTGTTGATGTACTCCGTTAACCGTTTCCGGTCATAGAAGGATTCCTTCTTCGTCAGGAACACATCCGGATCTGCACCACGGTCCACATCGTAGAAGGAACCGTTCTTCACAAAGGCAATCCGCTTCGTACCGGAGATGTAGAACATGCTGCCCCAGGCACTGGAAAGGCAGCGAAGCGTACAGCTGCCGCCGCCCGAGGTATCCCCCAGAAGGGTCACCATGCCGCTGGCTTTGAACGCGCACGGCACCAGGTTGCCACTGGAGAAACTGACAGGGGAAATCAGGCAGTACAGATTCCTGTCGGAGACCGTGTCCAGATCGTTGAACTCATGGTCCAGATTGACATCCGCTCGGCAGACGACGGTGCTCATGGCACCGGTGGCCGGACTGGTCACACTGAAGGGAGCCTCGCCCAGGAACCAGCTCATCACGAAAGCCGCCGCGGCGGCCTGGCCACCCGTGTTTTCGCTCAGATCCAGCACGACGTTTTCAATGGGGCTGTTCTCCCTGGTGATCTGTTTATGGGCATGGATGATCAGCGCGATGGTATCCATCTCCATGTCATCTTCGGTGAGTTCCCCGTAATACTCAGCTCCGTTCCGGTGCATGATCCTGAACGCCCGGAAGGAAATATACGCCGTGTTGCCGACCTCAAGGTACGGAACATCATACTCCGGGTATTTTTCCCGGGCCGCCCTGTACTGCTTTCCGACCCGCTCCACAGCCGTCCGGGATGGCCCGTCGGAAATGTCCTGCGGGTTATTTTCCGGGGCAGAGCCCGTCAGCCAGGAATTGGCAATATAGTTGCTGTGTCCATCATCCAGGTATTTTTTGATCAGCGTGGTGGGTAATTGACCATTTTTTCCATCTTTAATCAATTGGGACATAAGCTTCGCCAACTTTTCCTCGCCTTGTACTCTTCCCTTTTGGATTCCTTCTTTCAGTCCTTCTCCTCTTCCTTCGTTGTAGTATTTATCGGCACTGAATTCCAGTATCTTTCCGCCCATACTGCTTACAACCTCCTGCTCCGCCTGACTCGTCTAACCAAGTGCAGTAAATACCATCTTCATGCATCATACAGCGCTCTCGCCCCATGTGTCATCAGCATTCCGGCATCATCCTGTTCAATAGGATTGTGCAATCACAGGAAATTGCATTGATCTGGTTTTTCGACACCATTGCCCTGTAAATTCTTAATTTACAAAGTGAAAAGCTTCCCTGTCATCGACCAGGTAAAAAATAACGCAACAGCTTCAACTAATTTCATACGTCTTATAGAGTTTATTTCTGTAAGTCTGATCGCTTAGTATCCGGGCCATTTCATCATTTTTACCCTCTTTAACCAATTGGGAAAAAAGCTTCACCATCTTTTCCGCGCCTTCTTCCAGACCTTCTCCCCTTCCCTTTTGGATTCCTTCTTTCAGTCCTTCTCCTCTTCCCTTTTGATAACCTTCTTCCAGACCTTCTCCTCTTCCCTTTTGATATCCTTCTTTCAGTCCTTCTCCTCTTCCTTCGTTGTAGTATTTATCGGCACTGAATTCCAATATTCTCCCACCCATAATATTTTCTACCTCCTGTTCTGCCTGATTCGTCTTTCCAAGTGCAGTAAAGACTGCTTTTATCGCATCGTACAGTGTACTCGCTTCATATGTTGTCAGAACTCCGGAATCATTCTGTTCCTTCAATGTCTCTATTACAGAATCATACAAGTTCCGTATTTCCTCAAACAATACCTTATCATTCGGTGCATTTTTCAGCTTTTTCTCATAGTTAAAAAATACAAACGGAAGCAGAAGAAACAGCTTTTTCTGAATGAGAAGATCCGGTGAATAATCCTGCATCCTGACCACCGGGATCCGATAAGACACGGACCCTCCCTGGGGCACCTCAATCGTAACCTCCATAACCTCAGGCGTATTTTTTGTACTCCTGAGAAACACAATACCGGAATCATCAATTTTTATCCGGATACTGGTTACGGAATATGTCGCCTCATCCAGCGCAGTTCCCGTTTCGTACCTCGCCATCCTCAAGAGAACTGTCCCATCGGCCGTCGACTGACATTCCATATGAAATTTTCTTTCCTTCTTCTTTGTAACAGACAGGCGCATATCCATCATCAGAATTTCGTTCTCAAGATCAGGCAGTTCCTTATCCAGAAACTCAACCGTTTCCGTTCCGTCATACAGTTCGTCTGTCAGCCCTCTCGCGAAAAACATCTCGTTGATGAGAAATAACGCCAGTCGCGGGCACTTTTTCACAATGCTTTTGAATGCACTGTCGTACGGTGTGTTCAATCCTTTTGATGACTTCACAGCCATAGCTCTATCACCTCACATTTCTGCTTATATTATAACTGATACAGAATCATAGTTCAAGTGAATCCACATTTTCCAAAACATCCGCACTCCTGTAAAATGACCGTTCGACTCCCCGTTTTCAAAAAAAAGACTTGCATATTCTGAAGAAAGGCAGTATACTACGCCCGCTTTTCCTATAGGTTTAGTAGGATTAGTAATTTTCCTTCCATTCCATCCCTGAATCATTGGAGGTTCGATTCACGGAGGTATCTCTCCCGGCGGTTTCACTGAAGCGCTCAGGGGAAATGCGTTCCCGCACAAAGACAGACCGGGATACCGTCATCCATTTCCATCACATTCCTGATCCGGACCGGATCGCCATGCACCCCGGAAAGGTGCCCGCCCTGTACGAAATGCCATTCCGTAAAAGCTTGCAGAACATTGGATAACCCGGGATCAGGCAGCACTTTGCGGATCCTGTGTTCAAACAGGGCTGACAGAAAACAGCGATCAATTGTCTCTGCTCAAAAAGGAGAGGGCCCGGTGCGCTGCACCGGTTTGCCAAATCATGTCCCATATCCATCATACGGTGCCGAAAGCCAAGGCAACATGAAAGGAGTTGGCAAAGTCCGCACCGGTTTGTCAAACAATGTCTCCTATCCATCATGCGGTGCCGAAAGCCAAATCAACATTACAGGAGGACAAATGCACGAATCACCGGACATTATCCGAAAAGACTTCCCGTTCTTTTCCCATAACCCTGGTCTCGTTTATCTGGATAACTCGGCCACTTCCCAGGTTCCTGCCTGTGTCATTCAGCGTCTGAACCGTTATGATCTGCTTGAAAAAGCCTCCCCTTTCCGCGGCCTGTATCCCCGTTCCGTTCAGGCAACCGATGATTACGAACATGCCCGGGATCTGGTCAGAGATTTCATTCACGCCAGTTCCAGTCAGGAAATCATCTTTACACGAAACGCAACGGAGAGCATCAACCTGGTCGCCCGATGTGCCAGCGAGGCATTCATTCACTCCGGCGATGAGATCCTTGTAAGCGTTGCCGAGCATCACAGCAACCTGCTGCCCTGGCAGCAGCTGGCCGGGCGGACCGGTGCCCGGCTTCGATTCCTTCTTTGCTCAGAAGAGGGCAGGTTCCACGAGGAAGACTTTGAAGAAGCCCTGACGGACCGCACACGACTGGTGGCCTTTACCCACATGAGCAACGTCTTCGGGCAGATCAATGACCTCCGGAGCCTGGCACAGGCAGCACACCGCAGGCATGCGCTTGTGCTTGCAGACGGTTGTCAGAGCGTTCCCCACGTTCCGGTCAATGTAACCGAACTGAATGTTGATTTTCTGGCCTTCTCCGGTCATAAGATGCTCTGTCCCATGGGCATTGGGGTCCTCTACGGCAAACAGGACCTGCTCGACGCAATGCCGCCCTTTCTCACCGGCGGCGAAATGACGGAAGAGGTGACAACCGCGGAGGCCGTTTGGGCGCCACTACCGCAGAAGTTTGAAGCGGGTACGGTCAATACCGGCGGCGCAATTGCCCTTGGCGAGGCCATATCCTACTATAACCGGGTTGGCTTTGAGTGGATGATGGCCCGTGAGGCCGCCCTGACCCGGCGTCTCATGGACGGAATACTGTCCGTTCCACACGTACAGATCATCGGATCACCGGAGCCGGAGCAGCACCATGGGATTGTGGCTTTTACCGTTGATGGCGTCCATCCTCACGATGTCGCCGCCATTATGGCTGAGCAGGGCATCGCCATCCGGGCCGGCCATCACTGCGCCCAGCCGCTTCATACCCATCTTGGCCTGAGCGCCACCAGCCGTGTCAGTCTCATGTTCTACAACACGGAAAATGAAATAGACGCCTTCCTGAACGTCTTATCTGAGATTCGAGGTGCAATGGGATATGCCGATTAAGCCGTTTTACAATGAAGCCCTGACAGGCCATCATCTCCATCCCGCCCACAAACGGGATCTGCCCGAGGCCAACCTGACCCTTCGCGGTGTCAGCCCCGGATGCGGCGATCAGATCACGCTGCACCTCCGGGTCAGCGTGGCGGGTATCATCGAAGAGGGCACCTTTACCGGAGACGGTTGTGCCGTTTCCCAGGCCAGTGCCGACATGATGCTGGACCTGATCATCGGCGCAGACCGGGATCGTGCGCTGCATCTGTGCAGTCTCTTCATGGAAATGGCCCGGGGACCGGTGCCTGAGTCCGAACTGGCGGAACTAGGGGAAGCCGGTGCCCTGAAGGACATCTCCCGTATCCCCTCCCGGGTCAGATGCGCCACCCTCGGCTGGCGCACACTGCAGGCGCTTTTCCGGCCTGCCCAGGCCGCCCGTGCCTGAGCGGGCATCCCCGCAAAACCGTTTCCCAGGTGAAACGTCCGTCATTGAACTCCTATGCAGATGCTGAGAAGGGTTCCCACCGCCCCCGTACCGGAACTCCTGTGAATCATAAAGACAGGCTGTCCCCCGCCCGTGTGCCGGGAACAGCCTGTCTTTTGGCATTACAGCCGGTACCATGTCCATCCCCGCCCGAACCGGAGCATCCCAAATGCCGTTCCGGTGATCCGGATCGCGGGCTGATCCCGCATTATGATTGTCAGAGGAACGGTACTGTGGCTTTCATCGTCCGGCCGAATACGGTCCCGCATGATCATATTCTCCGTATTCGCAGCCGATATGCGTGGCCCTGATCTCATCCACCAGGACCAGTTCGCTGTCCTTCCGGTCATACAGTTTCACCGTCCCCACACCATTGCCGCCGTTCCACAGGCGATTGTGTCGTCTGCTGCCATCCGGCGCCTCATAGTTAATCAGCAGCATGTCCTTCTTCAGGCAATGGACCTCCGTCTCCATGGCACCATGGATGTTTTCCTGCCGCACATGCTACACCACTTCCTCTTCCTTCTCCTCAAAAGAAAAGGACGTCCTGACCCGCAGATGGAGATGTGAGAAATTGAAATCATATTCCTTTCCTTCGTAATAACAGACTCCAAGAAGCCGGCGGTCCAGGGGGACAAAATAGATCTTCGGCCTGCCGCCGCCGATATCAAAGACACTGTTTCTGAGCTGTCTGCCCGTTTTTGTACTGAACAGGCAGTTAGAGGAAAGCCAGACCCAGGGGGTAGTGAAATCCCGTCCCCAGTTTTTGTCCGCGTACCCGTAACAGCTTTCCGGCTTTACCGTATAGCGTCTGCCTCCGAAGGTCACGGTTCCGCTGTAAGCGCTTTTCATCCCCTCCGCATGCCAGTACATGACAAAGGCCTCCGCATCTCGCAGCGGTTTACTGGCACCGTAACCCACATTGAAGGCAATCTGCTTGTCCACCGTCAGGTCCCAGCTCATTTCCCCCGCGTCACACATCCATTCCGGATGTGCCCCGGCTTCATCCCGGGAAATCCGTATATGGCCCTTCAGCGCGGTTTCGCAGGCCAGACAGTCCACCGCCTCAATCCGAAACGGGGCCTCTCCATGGAGGGTGACCTCTCCAAGGGCAAAGAAACGGTGCAGCTGGCATGCGTCCTCGCCCCAGGTTCCTGCTTTGACCATCAGGTAGGAAGGTTTCTTCCCCGCTGCCCTGTTTGCCGGGAGCTGTCCCAGAACAGGCTGCGCCTCAGCCAGAGCAGGATTGCACACAAAGAACTCGATAAAGAACGGCTTATCCTCGCCGGTTTCCGAGTCCTGGGCCGTAAAAGAATGCCACCACCAGTCATAGCCCTGACGGGCCAGTGGGCCCTTGAGCATCAGGGCATTCCGTGTGAGATCATGATGATTGAACATATACTCCGCCCCGCTTTCTCTTCGTGTGGATTCCGGCTTTCCCTGCGGTATCTGTTTTCGTCCCCGGGTCTATTTCCCGCCGGATTCAGGTATCCTGTAAAGAAAAAAATTGGCACATCCTGTTCACAGGACTGCCGCTGTTACTCAAACAGCTCCCTGTACCGGCCGTATCCCTGTGCCTCCAGTTCCTCATACGGAATAAACCTCAGCGCGGCAGAGTTGATGCAATACCGCAGCCCTCCGGCCTCTTTCGGGCCGTCCCGGAACACGTGTCCCAGATGGGAATTTGCCCCGGCAGAACGTACCTCCGTGCGAATCATTCCATGGGACCTGTCTGTGTTTCTGACAAGTGCCTCCTCCGTAACCGGTTTTGTAAAGGCCGGCCACCCGCAGCCGGAACTGTACTTGTCCATGGATGTAAAAAGCGGCTCCCCGCTGACAATATCGACATACAGTCCCTTTTCAAAGAACCTGTCGTATTTCCCGGTAAACGCCCGTTCTGTTGCCGCATTCTGTGTGACTTCGAAAGCCAGGTTTCCAATCCGGGACAGAAGCTGTTCAGGGGTTTCCTGCACTTCTCCGACTGCCGGTTCAAAGCCCGAACGTTTCCGGGAAACGGAACAGGTTCCACCCGCATTCCCGGCAGTCTTCCCCTGATCCTTTTCCATCCTTATGATATGGTCAGGCCCGGCCGGTTTAATCACCCGCTCTCTGCCCGCCTTTTCATTCTGTACCTGTCCGGCAGTCCGGTTTTCCGGCAACTGTTCTTCCACTGTGTCATAAGTGTCCCGGTCGTTTTCCTGTCGGCAGATGATGGTTTTCATTCCGCTTTCCTCTTTCCGCCCACTCCCTGCCCATATCCAGGCAATTTTCCGTCTCTGTTTTTTCGCGTAACCGGGCATGAAATGACCATTTTCTTTTCCTCGTTCATTATAACCAAAGACCGAATCGGAATCAATGCGATGTCGCGCGGATACAGTCGCTTCGGGTGTGGATGACGTTTTTCTGAAGTCTTTCCGGTCATGCGAAGCCCCCGCAGATCGCCGGCTCCCTGCGAGGTTCCGTTCATCCATCCGGTCCGGTCTGCTTTCCGGGACGGATGACGGCATTCGAAAGATGCCGGTCACAACGGGCCTGTGCCCAATGACAAAGCAGGATCACAACAGGATGCCAGTGGAAATGCGACACATGAAATACGGGCAGCTGTTCCGCTTTTATGCAGAACGGCTGCCCACCATTTTTTCTCGCCCAGGGCCACTGATTTGATTCAGTTCAGCATTGTTGTGGTCCCTGATCTCCAGTCTGTCAGGGTACGCTGCGTATTCGTTCAGTATTTCGTTTGGCATGTTAATCACACACCTTTCTGTAAACACGTTGTGGGAGGATGGAGCCTCTGTGTTAATCAACATGTGAATATCCACACCGCATTTCCACCCCTGTGTTCCAACCATAAGCAAGCTCCTCGCAGCGGATTTGCAGCCGGTTGATCTTCTTTGGCGCGAAGCCGTACTTCTCCTTAAAGCTCTGGATGCCGCATCAGGTCAAACTGCCGGTCGGTGATTTGCACTGAAATCCGGCTGCTCTATTCTTTACCCTCATTCAGCCAAATCCAGAGAAGGGCGGACACACGTTCAATTATTCCCCTTTCCCTCCATATATCTTCGTTTGCTGCTCTGAGCCATGCGTCCTCAAAGGTCTCACCCGGCCCAAGTTCACCTACTTCAAGACCGGTTATTTTTGCCCCTCGAATCATTTTTTTTATTTTAATAGCGTCTTTGCGGGAATCTGTGTACAGAAGATCGTCTGTAAATGTATGAACGCTGTAAATTTTCATATTCAATCCAGTACTACCTTTCGCCTGTTGATTTAAACGGTAAATTCAATCTTGAACTTGATTAAACAGTACACTGACCGACCATCGCATCAAAACCTGAGGATGGATTTTATTTATGATTTTCGTGAATTTCAGGCTGTCTACAGTCCCATCTTTGACATGATGCCCTCCACACTGACTCCGGGATGTGTTACCTGAAGGCGGATGATCTGTTCTGTCAGTGCCGGATCCAGCCCGTATTTTCCAGCGATTTCCAGCGGTCCACGTCCCTTTTTGGCTTCCCGGACGGTGATTTCAATCTGCTTCCTGAGATCCCCGGGATCTATGGTCTGTACAGCCGTCAAATGCGGAATCTCCACACGGCGGATCGCCCACCCGTCATCCCTGACGGTCATCACCGCAAGGGTAATGGGTTGATGGAACCGTCTGGGCCCGCAACTGCCCGGATTAAAAATCAATGTCCGTTTTCCTGTCGACATCGTCTGCCACGTTTCCGCGTAGCGGTGACTGTGCCCGACTATCGCAAGATCATACGGGCTGAGATCCGCCGGCAGATCCTTCTTTCTGTGCGTCATACAGATATGAAGCCCTGCCAGTTCCATTTCCCGGAACGCAGGCAGATCTGCCGCCCATTCCTTATCTGCATTGCCACGGACCGCATAAACCGGTGCAATCTCCACCAGCTGATCCAGTATCCGCTGGCTGCTGATGTCCCCGGCATGAAGAATGGCCTGTACATCTGACAGCGATGCCATCACCTGTGGGCGAAGAAGATCATGGGTATCCGAGAGAATTCCGATTTTCATCCTATTCTTTTCCTTTCCAGGATCGCCGGTCTTCCGGTCCGGGTATGTCCAGGTGCTGTTCCGGAAAACCGGAGTTTATCGGACGGGCAGATGCCGGCCATGGAATGGTCCCGGTCACAAAAGACCCGGACCGCAAACAGTTCAGGAAATGACCCCTGTTGCCTCTCAGGAAGACGCACGGGCTTATCCCTGGTGACAGTCCTCCTCCGGCATACCGAAGATGGCTTTCTGCTTCTGAGGCATGTCCGGAACAGGTACACACTTTACCGGATCCGGCAAAACGCCTTTGCAGATCCTGCTAAAGGTTTACCTGACACTGATGAGCACGGCATACGCGCAAAGGTTTAACCGCCTGAAAGCAGTGGTATTAACCACCGCAGAAAAATAAAAACTGAACCTAACCACACTAACATCACAAAACAGAAGAAACATTCCACAGCCAAAGGCAAAATAACGTTTCTCCCGGTTCGCACTTCAAAAAGTGAACTCTTTTTGACAAATTCCCCCTGGCTCGCATCGTTCGGATCAGCAAGTCTGGAATAATCCATCAATTTTGCCACATCGAAACCCTCATCAATGATAGCATTCACAAAAAAGACTCTCTTCCCATTTTCAGTTATCATTTTATGCGCCAGGCTCCCAGTTGTCAAGGATCCCAACGTTTCCAGTTTGAACCTGCATGAACCGGCGAAAATGCAAGTCCCTTCGGGACCACCATGCACGGGATACGCGCTCTGAATCTCCTCGATGAACTGCTTCACTTTGTCGGTGGGCAAGAAACGCCAAGTGCAGCTGTAAGAAATCTTCCCTGAGGATTGTGGCTTGTAATTTCAGATCAGTTCACGTACAATATGTATTGAAGGAGTACCAAATGAAAGACACAAAACATCTGAATTAAATGGATTCTTACAGGAATTCTGATCCTGGTTCTGATCATGGTACTGGGATTTGTCCTGGTTTATTTTCCCGTTTCCAGAGTATCGCAACCATCAAAAAACTGACCGGTTATGCGGACGGATACGATCTCTACCGGATGGATATCCGGTATGACTATGACCTGGACAGACGCACCTCCAGCACAATCACCAGTGATCAGATGCTAGCAGATGCCCTTTTGGCGACCGTTTTTCCCTGTCTTCCGATCCATTTGGAGTTGCCGGATTATTCCTGCTCTGCCTTCGCATTTGAGGATACTGAGGGCAACGCACGCCTGGTACTTGACCGGGCAGCCACAACACAGGGGGCCGTAGACCTGCTCAGAGGCTACGACATGTTTGCCGTATCCGGCGGGGACTACCATTTCTATATTTCGGATGCTTCCAACGACAACCGGATCGTTGAGTACGACTGTCACAGCGAAACCCGGGAGCTTATCGACACGCCCGTACGTGCCGCCACGAATTTCTACGAGATCTACAAAGACCGCGTTCTGCCTAACCACTATAACGGGATTTACGGCCACGGACGTGAACGGTACGACCGGATTGAAGAGGTTCTGACGGAAAAAGCGGATCAATACAGCGAAGCGGTGGCCTGGGAAGCGCTTCAGGCCGCACAGCAGTTAGCGAACCCGGATGCCAGAACCAGCAATACCCAGTGGTCCGTTGTGTACGACAAGACAAATCTCACTGCGAAAGTGGTTCTCCGCCGTAACTGGTCGGATATCACCACGTACTCTCTGGCAGAAAACGACGTAAAATAACGAAAGGATCCCTGTGTGCTGCGCATGCTGACCTCCGGGATCTGCCCGGCATCACATGCGCAGCACTCAAAAGGAGAAGGGCACGGTGCCCTGCACCGGTTTGTCAGACTGTCCCTTATCCATCTACGGTGCCGAAAGCCAATGTGATAATAAAGGACAAATCTGTCATTCCGCGCGTAATGCGTTTCCTGAAACGGCAGGTGCTCCGGATAAACAGAACGTCCCCGGTCATACCACCCCCCGCGCGTATTGGTACGCCAGGCTGGGACACGGAAAAGAATGGGCTAAACTCAGAAAAGGACGTGGATTTGATGACGAGAAAAAAGGCGGTTCAACGGGCCGAAGCGATTCTGATTTCTCTCGGTATTCTGACGATTGTTCTGGTGCTGTTGCTGGGCGGTCAGCAGACATCTGACTCACAGAAACCCCCGATACACGATTTCGCGGACCTGAGCAACGGAAGCTTTGCCGTCGTCCTTGGCAGTTCGTATGATATATTCGTTGAACGTTATTTCCCGAATGCGACCATGAATATTGTCACCACCTGGGATGAAGAGTGCCTGCAGGTTATGCAGGGGAAATCCGACGCGGTGTTATGGGAGTCTTCCTCACTTGACGAAGCGCTTGAGGTCTATCCGAAACTGATGGCACTGGAGGACCCCCTGGACTCTCTTGATTTTATGTGGTGTACCCGAAAGGATTCCACGGGAGAGACCCTGCGGGATGAACTCAATGCGTTTATCCGGCCTATGCGGGAATCCGGTGAACTGGATGAACTCTTTGACCTCTGGGAGAATACGGAATCAGCGCCGGATCACGTCGAATTCTCCCCAATGGACGTCCCGTCCAAAGGGGAACTGCATGTCGGCACCTGTCTGGACTGGCAGCCCATCTGCTATGAGAACAACGGGAATCCCTGCGGTTATATGATCGATCTGCTGTATCGTTTCTGTTCCAGCTGCGGATATACCCCTGTATTCGATTATGTGGACACACAGACGCTCCTCCCCGGGCTGTATACCGGGAAATATGACCTCCTGTGTTACGGATTTGAATACCGGGAGGAGGCAACGGAATCAGTTTATTATACGGACACCGTGATGTCGGATGATGTCTATGTCCTTATTCTGAAGGATCGCTATGCCGGCTTTGAGGCGCAGGAAGCCGCTCCCAAAATGGGGATTGCGGAACGCTTTTCCCGGGGACTGGCCGGAATCCGGGCCAGTCTTGAAAAGAACTTCATCCGGGAGAATCGCTGGATGATGATTCTCCGTGGCCTGAGAACCACCGTTCTGCTGTCCCTGGGCAGTGTCATTTTCGGCACGGTACTCGGCGGACTCATCTGCCTCATGTATCGCAGCCGATATCCTTTCCTTGAAGCTTTTGCCAGAATCTATATCCGCATCATCCAGGGAACCCCTATCGTCCTGTTGCTGATGATCCTTTATTATGTGGTGTTCGGGAACAGTCCCATCCCGGCGTTCTGGGTCTGCATTCTCGGCTTTACACTGGATTTCTCCGCTTATGCGAGCGAGATTTTCAGAAGCGGAATCGGCGCCGTTCCGGATGGGCAGCGAAAGGCTGCCATCGCCCTGGGATTCAGCCGCTTTGAATCATTCACCCGGGTTGTCTTCCCCCAGATGGTCATTCACTGCCTCCCCGTCTATATCGGCCAGATCGTCTCCACCATAAAGCTGACAAGTGTGGCCGGTTACATTTCCGTTCAGGATCTGACCCGGATTTCCGATCTGATTCGGGCCCGCACTTACGACGCCTTCTTCCCTCTGGTTTTTACCGCACTGGTCTATTTCTTCATCGCGTGGCTGATGATGCTGTGCCTGCATTTGCTGGAAAAACAAATTGATCCCATGAAGAGAAAACGTACCGTCAGGGGGGTGAAGCCGCGTGCTGATCAGGGTTGAACATCTGCGGAAGGAATTTTCAGAGAATGTGGTCCCACTGGCGGATCTCAGTTGTGAGATTGATGAGGGCGATGTGGTGTCAATCATCGGGCCTTCCGGAACGGGAAAAAGCACCTTCCTGAACCTGCTCAATCGCCTTGAGACACCTACCTCAGGGAAAATCTGGTTTAACGGAGAGGAAACGACGGCGCCCGGCTATGACCTGAACCGGTTGAGGCGGGAAATGGGAATGGTTTTCCAGAGCTTCAATCTGTTCAGCCATCAGACACTGGTGGAAAACGTCATGCTCGGACCTGTGCATCTGCTGGGAAAAGGAAAGCAGGAAGCGTATGAACAGGCCATGGATTTACTGCAGAGCGTAGGTCTGTACAGCCGTGCTCTCAGTTATCCCTCCGAGTGCTCCGGCGGCCAGCAGCAGCGGGCTGCCATTGCCCGGGCGATGGCCATGAACCCGAAGGTCCTGCTCTTTGATGAGCCCACCAGCGCCCTGGATCCCACCATGGTGAGCGAGGTTCTGGCCGTGATCCGGAACCTGGCCAAGAGCGGCGTAACCATGCTGATTGTCACACATGAGATGAACTTTGCCCGCGAGGTGTCAAACCGGATCTTCTACCTGGATGAGGGCTGTGTCTACGAGGAAGGCAGTCCCTCCGTTATCTTTGAACATCCCGTAAAAGAAAAAACCCGGCGTTTTGTCAAAAACATCCGGTGCTATGACTGGGATTCGGTAAAGAGCGGAATGGATTTCCCGCGGCTTCAGGGCGAAATGGAAAACTTTGCCTATCGCTGCCTCCTCTCCCCGGATCTCATCAACCGGCTGGAAATGCTGGTGGAGGAAACTCTGTCGCAGCTCTTCGAGACTGGCAGAGAAATCCATATTTCTCTGCACATTCACCTGGAGGTGCACGAGAAGAAAGGCGAAATCCATGTCGAGATCCGGTGGAGCGGGAAGCCGCTGAATGTGCTTGAGGGCAAGGACGAGTATTCCATGATCCTGCTCCATCACGCCTGCCCGGATGCCGTGTATGAGGAAAAAGACGGCGTGAGTGTCCTTCGCGGCATTGTCCGCAGAAAACAGTGAGCCCTTCGCCGGAATCCGGTTAAGATCTCTGTTGACTTTACACTTTCCGTAACAGAATCTCTCGGAAAGGGCCCGCACCGACCTGCCCGATTGGTGTCCGGGCTGCAAAAGGGCAGGCGGAATGAATCCGTTTTCTGATTCATTCCGCCTGCCCCTTTGCTGTCCAGCTCCCGTAGATTTTCTCACCCCAGGCCAACTGTCCCGGACGTTTTCAGGCCGTCACTTATATCCCCCGCCCTGCGTAAAAACGGGCGGCCAGTATGCCAGTGGCTTTTCCCCCAGTTTCATTTTAAAGTCGCAGAAATCGCCATCCTCAAAGCAGGTATGTTCCCGGCGCAGCGCAACGTCAAAGGCGCCGAACATGACGTAGTCCAGGTTACACAGATAGGGCATGTATTCCCCGTATCCGTACTTCCGGGCAAAATTCGCCAGCGGACAGACCAGATTGTGATAGCTGAAATCATATCCCTCCTCCGGGGGAATCATGGTTTTCGTTTCAAAGCTGCCCGGATTCAGGACCGCGTTTCGGGCATTCGCGGCATCCTTCCGCCGGAACATCCGGTTCAGTATTCCGATGTTTGAATACAGAACATGCAGGATTTTCCTGACAAAACCCGGCATGGACTGAAATCGGCGTTCGTACGCGAGGACCATCAGGTGACCGGCTTCCTCCAGCGTAACACCATAGCCTTTGAGTACCTCCCCCATGGACACAAAGCAGTACGCCCCGGTCAGATTCTTCGTTCCGCTGACCGCATCACCGCCGATGTAAGGGAAATTCTCCAGCATGTTCCTTTCATAGTGCGCACAGATTTCCTCCAGAACCGTCTCGCGGTCCTTCCCGCACTTCTCACTCAGTTCGTTTGCAATCGGCCCAAGGAGCGCCCGCATGTCTTTTCTGAACCGCGCTCTGTTTTTCGCATAATACTCGTGCATCCCTGTCCTCCATCTTTTCCATGGGCTATTGAACCGCCTTTTTTCTGTATCCACAATCGCAGTACGGCCCGCCGGAGGCCAGTGTATACTGACGGATAAAATCACTGACCCCGCCCGCCTCAGCCATGGTATAGTCCAGTCGGCACATGGCCGGAACATATTCTTTCAGGCCGAGCTCCTTCATCAGAACACAGATGCCGCACCGGTCAAATCGGGCTTCATAACCGTTGCCGTCCGGGTAAGGCAGGAATTCCATGTTCCAGGAGTAGGGATTCCGGTCCGCCGCCTTCAGTACCGCTGTGGCTTTCATTCCCGCAATGTCCTGTTCACTGAATTTCCGCCTTCCTCCCATCCGGCAGAACCAGCGCATCGGCCGGATCATCATGGCCTTTGCATAGTACTCCGTTGCCTCCTCAAGAGACGGCTTTCCCCTTACGGAGAGCAGAAAAGCGGAAAACATGGCACAGCTGACAATGTTCATTTTGCAGCGGTCCTGCTTCTCAAACGCTGGCAGTCCCGCAATGATCTTCCTGTAACGATCCCCGGCTGTCCCCGTTATCCGGTCCGCTTCCCCTTTGCTGTGTTTAAGGACGGATACCAGCTGATCCCGGAAAGATTTCCGAAAGAGCAGCCACATCCCCATGGGCATCCCAATGTATTTCATCTCCGTCATCCTCCTCATTCTGCCTCAGTTCCGCTCCTGCCCAAACATTCCGGGAAAGACAAACCGTCCTGAGCAACCGTCCCATTGTCCGGCCGTACGCTGAACAGATCCAGTCACCGTTCGGAGTACCTGCGCCGATGCTGCCCTCTCACGTTCCTTTCTTTCTGCTGACCAGAAAGCCATGTTCATCCCTCACCGTCTCATATTCTGCGGCAATGGGATTCTCACTGCCCACGACCAGATAGTCACAGACACTGCCATTCCCACAGGTCCCCTGCCGGATCAGCCGACCATGAATCTCACTGATTCCGAAAAAATCACAGTTACACAGAAGCGGCAGAATATGAAGCAGCCCATGCTCCCTGGCAAATTCAGCATTGGGGCACTGCGTGAAACAGTACCTGGCGGCACAGTGCTCATGATCATACGGTGCATCCGCATTGATAAACCCGGCCGGCCATTTCACGGCATCTTTCCGATCCCGGTTTCCCGAACGGCGAAACACCCTGTCGATGAGCCACATATCCGCCGGACGGTTCAGATTGAAGATCTTCCCGAGCCGGGTGAACGGTTCCATGAAAAGATTCTGCACAAAGTCCTGCAGTTCCTCCATGGGCAGCGGTTCCGGCAGCGAAACAGCGAGGGCGAATATCAGAAGACCGCCGTAAATGGCCCTGGCATGACCATTTCTTTTCCCACCGTACTCCGGCAGTTCACCCAGCCAGGCCTCATACTGGCTTTGAACCGCTTCCCATATGGAGGTCCCCCGGTCCGGTCCGTATCTGTCCTGCAGAAAAGCGCTCACTTTCCGGCTGTACGGCAATTCAGCCAGTGATAGATGCTCCATCCCTTACCTCCCGATTCTCCATGTCAGCCATGCCAGAAACGCACAGATAACAGGGAACAACGCCATACGGATTAGCTGATTCCGGGTGTTGAAACTCCGGTCATCCCAGCTCCTGCAATTCGCTGTCTCCGGAAAGAACCGGACAAAGTACTTCTTTGTGATGACCAGATACTGATCCTGAACGAGGATGTCATACAGCTTATAGCCGTACATGAACAGCATAAACCGCCCAAACAACAGCCAGAAACCGTACCCGCGCCGGCAGCCGTCCCTGGCAAGAAAGATCCATGCCCCCAGATAGCCGGCCACTGCTGCGGCTGTCAGCAGGGCCCCCACCAGCCGCCGACCCGCCGGGGGATCCCGGTGATTTTTCGCTGCCTCCCGAATCTCCTGCGGCAGAAAATGCATGAATGCCCGGGTTGACGCGAAATAGGGAATGAGCAGGACATACAGAAAGGACAGGAGGCACACCATTGCCAGTACGGTCAGCGTCGTGATCACGGTTTCACCATCTTCCTTTCCTTCAGAGGTACCCGGCACACAACCGCGAATCCTCACCGGCATATTGGGTCCCCGGGATAAGACCCTTCCAATGCGACAAATTTCGCAGCTGCTCACCCGGCAGTTATTCTCTGTACTGAATCAGAAAATCGCAACAGTCCTGGCCACGTCCAATGGTCTTCGTGCGGCCCCAGATCAGTTTCGGATGCAGATCTCCATATCCCGCATCATCGCCATCGCAAAATGCCCGGGTAATTTCCGGACATCCATACCGCCTGCACGTCTCATAATACGGACAGCTGACAATGTTAAACCGGGCTTCATTGCCATGGATGTCAGGAAACTCATATCTGAATCCAGCTTCCGGACCAAACCGCTTCTGTGCGACCTTCATGAAGATCTTCGGGACAATCCTCGCAAGCCCGAACACCCGGATCACCCGCTTCAGATGCGGCACGGCCTTTGCCGAAACCCGCTGGAAATATTCGCGGATATACCAGACAGCCCTGTCCGGCTCCACACCTTCCGCCTTCAGTGACTCATACACCGCAATGGCCGGATAAATGCGCCCAAACGTATGCGCCCTCAGCGCCTTGCTTTCCTGCGCGTTTTCAGCAATCAGCTCGTCATACCGCCTCTGTGCTCTGTCCGCAATCCCGGCAGCCTTTCCACTGCCGAGCTCTTCTGCCGCTATTGCAC